>JAFZMA010000223.1 GCA_017551215.1 Bacteroidales bacterium
AATTTACGTACTCCCATCTCTAAATGTTGCTATAGAAATCTATCTTTTCGTCACCGGCAAGAGTTACGTAAGCCTTCTTGAACCTGTTGGTGCGGCCCTTAAGCAGACCGGCCTTGGTGTAGCGGCTCTTTGCCTTGCCATTGTAAGAAACTGTGTTGACATCCTTCACAGTCACATTGTACATCTCCTCTACAGCCTTGCGGATCTCAACCTTGTTTGCGCTGTAGTCAACGATGAATCCGTAGCGGTTTCTCTTGTCGCCCTCGGCAGTCATCTTCTCTGTTACTATCGGCTTTATCAAAATTCCCATAATACTCAAGTTTTAACGTTTGTACTCTACCTTAAGAGAATTCTGGGCGCCGTCCACAAACACTACGGAATATGCGCGCATAATATCGTATGTGTTGAGATTGTTAGGAGTAGCAACCTTTACGTTCTCCAGATTGCGGGAAGACAAACTGATGTTTGCATTTCTCTCAGGAACTACGAAAAGTACCATGCGGTCGTTGACCTTGATGTTCTTGATGATATTTACGAATTCCTTTGTCTTTGGAGTTTCCAGAGTGAATGGCTCAACCACTGCAATTGCGTTGTCCTTTGCCTTGTAAGAGAGAGCAGAGAAACGTGCAAGCTGCTTTACCTTCTTGTTGAGCTTGAAGTCGTAGTTGCGTGGACGCGGACCGTGAGCCCTGCCACCGCCTACATAGATATTGGCCTTGATGGAACCATGGCGTGCACCGCCGCTGCCCTTCTGGCGAATGATCTTCTTTGTGCTGTAAGCAACTTCGCTTCTGTCCTTGGTCTTGCTGGTTCCCTGTCTGTGGGCTGCAAGATACTGCTTAACGTCCAGATAAATAGCGTGGTCGTTAGGCTCGATGCCGAAAACTGCATCATCCAGAACGGCCTTCTTGCCAGTCTGGGTTCCGTCTATTTTCAAAACTGCAATTTCCATAAACTATTCCTCCACAATTACGTATGAACCAGTAGCTCCAGGAATGGAACCCTTTACAAGAAGAAGATTGCTTTCAGGGATGACCTTGATGACCTTAAGATTCAGAATCTTTACGCGGTCTCCACCCATTCTTCCGGCGAGTCTCTTGCCCTTGAATACTCTTGAAGGCCAAGAAGATGCACCCATAGAACCAGGAGCACGGAGTCTGTCGTCCTGACCGTGGGTCTGACCACCTACGCCGCCAAAACCATGGCGCTTTACAACGCCCTGAAAACCTTTACCTTTGGAAATTCCGGTAACGTCAACCCAAGTGTCCTCGTTTTTGAAAACGTCTGCAACACTGAGAGAATCACCCAACTTAAGCTCGCCACCGAAGTCGTTCTTGAACTCCACGAGCTTACGTTTAGGAGTGGTGTTTGCCTTTTTGAAATGTCCCATCAGAGACGCGCTGGTGTGTTTCTCTTTCTGTTCGTCATAGGCAAGTTGTACAGCGGCATAACCATCTTTTTCTTCTGTACGAATCTGCGTAACAACACACGGACCAGCCTCAATTACGGTGCAAGGGATGTTCTTGCCATCAGCACCGAATACGGAAGTCATTCCGATTTTTTTGCCGATTAATCCAGGCATTTTACTGTGTATGTTTTAATTAAACATCAGCTGCATAGCCATTTGCGGAGGCACTGCTTTATCCTCAGCGATGTGGGAAAGAGGCATTGCGCGCACCTGGGTACAGCTCCTCGCATTTTTTGCGGGGGTGCAAAGATATAAAAGTTTTCTGTAATGCAAAAAAAACGCCCACCGAAGTGGGCTTTTTTCTATTCCACCGCACTGAAATCCCCGAATTTGAGCTTGATTGCCGCGAGTTTGGTATCGCTGCAGGTAATGGTTTTACCGGTTTTGGTGCAGGTATATTCCTTGTAAGTGCTCAGGTCTTTCAGGGTGAATGTAAAATCAGCAGGGGCGGTATTTGACAGACCCTGGCCAAAGAACATTGCTTCTCCATAAACGTCTGAAGTTGCCCTTTCCTCCAAGCCAAAGTGTGCGGCCTCGGTTGCGGCGTTAATCATACGGACGAGTTGGAAACGTTCATTCTCTGGCTGGATTATGTACATAAAGTTGCTGCCGAACTGAGGAGACTTCAAACCATAGGCGTGTGAAGGCTCAAGGCCAGTTATCGTTATCTGGAAATTGGTGTAGAACTTCCATGTCAGAGATGTTTTCTGGTAGACGTCAGTCGCAGATACAAGCCAAAGGGTGTTGTCAACAGGATCGTATATGTAGTCGATTCCACCACCGGAATAACCGGAATTGGAGGTAAAACCGGAAGACAGCACCATCGGGGAAGTGTTTTCAGGCTTACTGAAGCTGGCCGGATATGGGAACAGATAGTTATGGCCGTCATAAGGATGGGATTCATACCTTGTCCATCCGTTAAGTGCACCTATAAGATTGTTTCCGCTTACCCAAAGCGCATATACATGGCCTCTGTACACGTCTCTCTTCTCGAATTCTTCAAGATCCATAATACCGTCATCATCGGCGTCCCCAAGGTACTTGGCCGGGTAGTCTTCAATTAACTCGCCTTTAGTCATCAGGTTATCTGCCAAATTTCCTACTTGGTATTCATCCTCCCAAGAGGAAAGCATTCTCAGTCCCAGGTCGTGGTGACGGATAACAAGATTTGTAGCCGTTGGGTTTTCATATAGATCGTTGAACCAGAAGTATATCTGGTCGTACATCACCCAGCCCTGCTTTACGGCCTTTGTATCCCCGCCAGGAGAGGCAATTTTAAAATTGATTTTCACATGGGTCGGCTCCACTATTGCCTCCGGTTCGGTAATAACCTGCTCTTTCGCGCAAGATGCGAGTACGGCAACTGCCATTATTGTGTAAAATGCTTTTTTCATAATTCTGTCCTCCTTAATTATTACCATTCTTCCTCTTCATCAGGTACGCTAGACACGGAAAAAGGATTAGAAATCTGGTTAGTAAGATCAGAGCCTTGGCATAGGCCAGTTTCAGCTGCAACATCAATCAATTTTGATTGAGGTGCCGAGTAGTTTTTCTTTTTCATACCTTATTTAATTTTGAATTAGATATCTTAGATATCGTTTTATAACTAAGAACAAATTTCTCTATTCGGCACCATCTGCCATTCATTATTATTCATTAATCTAGGGGGCGGACAAGCCCTAAAACTAATTTATTTTGCTATAAAAGGGGGCTGCTGGCTATCTTTGCCCAAAATATGACTATGAATAGACGATTATTTGCAGTTGTTGCTTTTGCGTGCATTTTATGCCATTTCGGGTGCGGGGAATCCGGGCTTGGGAAGGCCTCCGGAGAAGGTTTTAACGTATCATCCGTTGTGGAAGAGGCGTCTCGGGATATAGAGAACCAAAGGTTTGAGACGGCGATGGTAAAGGCCCTGAAGGCTCTGGAGATGGCTCAGAAGGCAGGCTCGGCGAAGGATGAGGTGGATGCCCTGTCCTGCATAACGGGGATAGACATTATGACCAGCCGTGATGAGGATGCGTGGGAAAAAGCCGTACAGGCAGAGGCTCTGGCCCGTAAAAACGGTCTCAAGAAAGAACTTGCCGGAATTCTAATATCCAAGGCAAAACTGTGCTCATACGCGGAAATATCGCCGGAGACCGGGCGTAATGATGAAGGGCTGGAATACGCAAAAGAGGCTCTTGCCATCGCTGAGGAAGTGTCTGATGCGGAAAAACAGGCAGAGGCCTGCTATGTGATAGGTTCTCTTTATATCAACAAGAACAGGTGGAATGACCAGATAGATACAGCCCTCTACAACACAGCAGGGCGATTCCTGGACAAGGGGCAGGCCGTCGCAGACACTTATAATATTCCCCGACTGAAGCGTAACGGCATTATGTTCCGCTCCCGCTGGTTCCAGCAGGGAGACCGCAACGAAGAGGCGGTACGCTATTTTACTCAGGTGCTGACCACGCTGAAAGACTCTGACCACCTGACTGCAAGCAGCCTTTACGACCGCCTGGTAAGGCTTTACACAAGGCTTGGGGATCAGCAGAAGGCACTGGAGTGCCACGATATGTATGTAAGACATCTCCAGCAGTATATGGTTCAGAAAGCCGATGAAACCCTGCAAGAGGCGGAAACCAGGTTTGAGGTGCAGGAAAAGGAAAGAAGGCTGGAGGTTGGCAGGTACAGAACCATTGTGCTGGTTCTGGGTATCCTTCTTGCCCTTGCCGTTATTGCAATCGTGGCCAGAAAGCTCGTTGAAAGCCGACGGCGTAACAGAGAACTCACAAAGATCAACGATACAAAAGAACAGGTAATATCTTTCTTGTCTCAGGCTTTGGGAAAGGAAGACAACCAATATATCTCAGACCTGGAAAAACTGTCTTCTGAAGCATCATCCCTTACGGAAGAAGAGGTTAGGGAAAAGTGCAGGGAGATTGTAAAGAACGCCAACACCCTTAATGACGAGATGGCGGATTATCTCAGCGATATCATCTCTGAAAGAGGACGCAGAATCGCTGAAATAGGACTAAGCCAGAGGGAGATTGAAATCATAAGGCTGAGCGCCCAGGGCCTTAAGGCCTCAGAAATCGCCGAGAAACTGTTCCTGAGCGTCCACACGGTAAACACCCATCGCCAGAGGATATACTCTAAAATGGAAGTGCGGAACATATCCGATATGCTCCGCAAGAGCAAATCGTTGGGCATTAT
>JAFZMA010000224.1 GCA_017551215.1 Bacteroidales bacterium
TACGCTTTCCAAGACCGTTTCCAAAGGCGATGCGGAGAAGGCAGTGCTTGCAGCTCCGGAGACTGCCAAGTACCTTACCGGTCCGGGTAAGAAGGTGATAGTTGTTCCTGGAAGACTCATAAACATAGTGGTTTAGATATGCCGGACAAAAAGAAAGTTTCCGCCAAGAAACTGATTCTGGATTACATACTTATTACGTTAGGCGTATTCGTTTACACCTTCTCCTGGCAGGCCTTTGTGGTTCCAACCGGAATTTCCGGCGGAGGCCTTGTGGGACTTTGCACCGTGCTCAACTACGCCACCGGCATTCCTATTCCGGTGTTCTTCGGAACCATAAACGCCGCGCTTCTGGTTGTGGGAACCATAATCCTGGGAAGAGGCTTCGGTTTCAAGACAATCTACAGCATCATCCTTTCCACAATCTTCTTTGCCATACTCCCGGGAGTGGAATGGATTTACAATCTTGGACTCAACACCATACCCGCAGACAGCCCGGAGGCTCCGCTGCGTTATCTGGTAAACCCTATAATAGGAGGTTTCCTCTGCGCTGCCGGAATTGCGCTGATATTCAAGCGTAACGGAAGCACGGGAGGAACTGACATTGTGGCTCTGATCATAAACAAGTACAGGAATATCTCCCCTGGCAAGGTATTTATGTACAGCGATTTTATAATCGTAGCCTCCATCATCCTCCTTCCTGAAAAGCATCTCAGCGATGTGATTCTGGGTTACATCTTTACCATCGCCTTCTCCTACATGGTAGACCTGATTCTGACCGGCAGCGAACAGAGCGTTCAGATCATTATCATCTCCAACAAGTATGAAGAAGTTGCAGACACCCTGATGAAAGACCAGAACAGGGGCGTAACCGCTCTGAACAGCGTGGGCTGGTACTCCAAGCAGGAGGGTAAAGTGCTGATAGTCATTGCCCGCAAGATGCAGCTCAACGATATAACCCAAGCCGTAAAGGCGGTGGATTCAAAGGCATTCATCTCCATTTCCACCGTATCCGCAGTCTACGGACTCGGCTTTGCGGAGATAAAGGGCAAGGCCCGCAAATCTTCAGACAGCCGTCTGAAAAGATTACTTAAATGGATAGACAGCTGATTATGAACACAAGAAGGATTTTCAACGGAATCAAGAGCTATTTCATCATAACGCTCGGTCTGCTATGCTATGTAATGGGATGGTGCATCTTCTTGATTCCCAATAATCTGGTAGGCGGGGGCGTTACGGGTATATCTTCCATTGTGCTCTATGCGTTCGGGATACCGATTTCCGTAACCTATTTCTCCATCAACATAATTCTGCTGCTCATAGCCCTCAAGGTTCTGGGCAAAAGTTTTGGAGCAAAGACCGTTTATGCAATTGCCGCAACCACTCTGTTCTTCCAGTTTGTACCGGCATTCATTCCGCAGGATTTCATCAACGAGATAGCGATTTCCAACGGAAAACTTCTGAGCGCAATCTTCGGCGGTGTGATGAGCGGCTTTGGAATTGGCATCAGCTTCTCCCAGGGCGGAAGTACTGGAGGAACTGACATTGTTGCCCTTATGGTTGCCAAGTACCACAACATTGCTCCTGGCAGAATGATCCTTTACATGGACCTTGTAATAATAGCTTCTTCTCTTCTGATTCCGGCCAAGGAAGTTATGGACGCTTCCGGAAACCTTGTCCGGGAGACATGGGGAATGAGGCTTGCAACAGTGCTTTACGGTTACATGCTGATAGCGTCCTGCTCACAGATTGTGGACATGATGGTAGCCGGCAGCCGTCAGAGTGTACAGGTATTCATCTTCTCCAAGAACTATGAAAAGATAGCTGACCTGATAACTCAGGAAATGGGGCGCGGAGTAACCGTAATCAACGGAGAAGGCTGGTACACAAGAACGGAGAACAAGATGCTCATGGTACTCATCCATAAGACAGAAACAAGCAAGATTCACAACCTTATAAAAGAAATAGACAAAGACGCTTTCATATCCATGGCTCCGGTAACCGGAGTATGGGGAAGAGGTTTCCAGCAGATGGGGAAATAGACTTTTCCGGTACAATCGCAAGATTGTAAAATTGTACAATCCTGCGAAAAACAAATAATAGAAGTGTTTGTTTATTAGGACTTACCGTCGGTAAAACCGGCGGTTATTTTTGTGTTTTCTTTCCGCGCAAAAAACGAAAAGTCATGACTCCTACATCTTTGTTTTCCCGCAATCTGATTCTTTGTGCAAGTCTTTTTCTGCTTGCCGTTCAGACAATGTTGTTCTACTGGATTATCTTGCGCTCCAGTCGCAGACGCAGAGCAAGGCGTACCGGAAGAAAAAAGTATCCGTCACACGTTAAGCCATACGAAATAACTACGGACGATTCCCAAAATCTTAACGAGAGCACAGATATGGGATACATAGCGTCCAAGGCAATGAACATTCTGGAATCTACAAGAATGTATATGGACCCCAAACTCAGGCTGGATGAACTTTCCAAAAAAGTGGGAACAAACCGCAATTATCTGAGCCGTGCCATAAACGATTGCTTCATGATCAATTTCAGCAAGCTCTGCAATTATTTCAGAGTAAAGGAAGCATGCGGCCTGTACCTTTCCAACCCAAAGATATCCAGAGATATATGGGTGGAGAAATCCGGCTTCAGTTCCTTCTCTTCCTTCTCCCATGCCTTTGAAACTTTTACGGATTATTCCCCTGCCAAATGGCAGAAAGAAGTGCATCGGAGAATAAAAAGGAAAGAAACTGTTTCTGTTAGCGATTACCTTAAAGAGTTGAGAGCGATATGAAAAAATTTTTCAGAAGGATGCTGATTAAGGCATCTGACAGGTTGTACAAAATTGCGATAACCATGGATGGGGATGAAGTCCTGGAAGAAAATGGACTGCTCAAGTATCCGGAGTGTCTTTTCTCAAATTCCAAGGCTCAGACACTCAAGAACTTGAGCGAACGGCTGGAAGATTACATAGAGAGCCGCAAACTATATTTGGATCCTTATCTCAACCTTTCCAGAGTGGCGGCACTGGTGGGCAGCAACCGTACTTACGTTTCCAACATCCTGTCTTCTAAGAAAGGATTTAAGACCTATCTTAACGAGCTGAGGTTCAAAAGCATATATCTGCAGATAGAAGCCTCTCCGTCAGAGGATGACGGAATGCTCAGGGAAGAAGAGGAGAGGGTGGATGCATCCGAGTATGCCTACATCATCCTAAAGAACGGATTTGCAGATTTAAGGACATTCCGCCGCCAGCTCTCCATCATAAGGGGAGAGTGGGCGTCCAGACTCAGGAATATGGTTTACTGAGTTTAGAGGAAGAACTTGTTGACCTTGGCAAGTACCTGAGGAAGAGCAAATACCACAACCCTGTCGTACGGCAGTATCTGAGTGCTGCCGTTGGCTATTATGCTCTCTTCTCCTCTGATTATACCGCCTATGATAGCTTCCTTAGGGAACTTCAGGTCCTTGAGCGGAGCCCTTGTGATTGTGCTCTCCGGATTGGCTATGAACTCCAGCACTTCCGCATCGCTTCCGTTCAGGCACTTGATGGAGCGCACCTTGTTGCTCAGGGTAAAGCGGAAAATCCTGCCCGCCGTAACCAGCTTCTTGTTGATTACCGCATCTACACCCATGTCTTCCGCAAGCTTGATGTATTCTATGTTTTCAACCTCGGCGATGACCTTTGGCACACCCATGTTCTTGACTGCCACACAGGAGAGTATGTTGGTCTCGCTGGAGGATGTGACTGCCACAAATGCGTCGTATCCGCCGGCGTCCTCTTCCACAAGAAGGTCCGTGTTACGTCCGTCTCCATTGATTACCACAACATCCGGAAGGGCCTCCGCCAGATACTCGCACCTTTCCTTGCGGGCCTCTATAACCTTTATGTGGTCTACCTTGCGCAGCATCTTGCGGCAGAGCATCTCCGCAATCCTTCCACCGCCCACAACCATAAGGTTCTTGACGTCTATGTCGTATTTGCCGGAGTGGCTCATAAGTTCCTGGAAACCTTCCTTCTTGCAAACCATGAACACCAGGTCTCCCTGGAGGAACTTGGTGTCTGCATTAGGGATTATGGTCTCGTTTCCGCGGGCTATGGCAACCGGTTTGAACGGTTTAGTTTCCGGATTTCCATCGCTGAGGATGTTGAGTGTCTTGTTTATCAGAGGTGCGCCGTCATCCAGACGGAACACTGCCATCTGGAGCTTTCCTCTGGCAAAGTCCATGAACTCGCTAGTGCCGGTTTCCTTGAGGAGGTCTATGATTTCATATGCTGCCATTTTCTCCGGATAGAAAAGCAGGTCTATTCCCAGTTCCGTGAAAATGAGCTTGTTGTCGTGCTCAAGATATTCGTCGTTGTTAATGCGGGCGGTTACTTTCTTTGCGCCCATCTTCTTGGCCAGAAGGGCGGAAATGATGTTGGTGTTCTGGGTTTGGGCTGGACCCACTGCAATGAAAAGGTCTGCCTTGCCCGCTCCCGCCTGCTTGAGTACCGGAATGGAAGTAGGGTCTCCGTGTACGGTAACAACGTCTGCAAGCTCGGACAGCTTGTCCAGCTTGGCCTCGTCTTTCTCTATTATCGTAAGGTCGTTAGCCTCTCGGCTCAGCATCTTTGCCAGATGGCTTCCTACTTCTCCGGCTCCCGCAATAATTATCTTCATATCAATTGTTTGGAGTTCTTGTTATTCTTTTAGAAACTTGCCAGAGGATCATCTGCATCCCATCCTCCGCGCACTATTCCGTCTGCAGTATAGTCTATTCTGCGGTTGAGTTTACCATTGCTGCCGTAAGTGTATTTGGAGCTTTCGCACTGAATGTCGTTTTCATCGATGTATTGCAGAAGCTTTTCAAAAATACCCCTTACGCTGTCCATAAGGTTTTTGTCTTTCTCGGCGATGGTATTATCCAGATACCGAATTATTGAAATCTGGTGTCCGTCCTTGTATTTGATCCTTATCATCCAGCGGTTTTGGTCTTTTTTCTCGTCATCAAAAGACGTGAACGGATATTCTGCAAGGGAAAAATCACTAATTGCCTTTTCAAAGTCCGCATAAATGTTCCCGGCATCGAACGTCCCCATTGAATAACCGTTGAAATTCCCGCTTTTACGGTAGTACAGATAACTTCCTTTAGAGAGCATGTCCAAAGCGTAAATCTCGGAGTCGTAGAAGACTGGGGTTGTGAAGGACTCGAACCTGAAAGAAATCA
Source organism: Bacteroidales bacterium (assembly GCA_017551215.1). The sequence continues at coordinate 5,206 of JAFZMA010000224.1, forward strand.
GGGTGTCTCCGATACCCGTTATCACGTTCTCGTTTGTGGAATCCCTTTCCGGAGTTGGGACCACTGCCGGTTTTGTCTTTGGAGAACAGGACAATAGCATTGCCGCAGCGGCAGATATCAGTGTGATTATGCCTATGGCTATATAGATCTTGTTCATACGTTACTGTTTTACATGGCAAAATTAGTAAAACTTGGTATATTTGTAATCTGTGGCAGAAAATATGAAAAAGACTTACGATATAGCAGGGCATCTGGTTTCTCTGGAAAGGCCGGAAGATTCGGTGTGGGAACTCATGGGCAATCTCGTACCGTTTGAGGTATCGGATAGGGAAGCAGAGGGCAGAGAGGTGATAATGAGCCTGGCTCAAGTGGAAAAACTGGACGAAGAACCGCCTGAGCCGCTGCTGGTTAGCGATGACGAGGGCTTCCCTTTGATTACTATAGGAAAGACGGCCAAGGGCAAATGGTTTTTTACCATGGCTCCTCTGAACAACGCCCCGATATGCTGCCATTGCTTGGTTACGGAAGATTTTTCCCAGGCGGAGTTTGTGATAATCAATCCCCGCCAGACTGTTTTCTCCATCAACAATGCCATGATGCTGCTATACGCTCTTAGGTGCGCTCCGCTCAACACTCTTGAAATACACGCATCAGTTATATTGAAGGGAGGAAAAGGATTCGCATTCCTTGGCAAGAGCGGAACAGGCAAGAGTACCCACAGCCGTATGTGGCTGGAGAATATTCCCGGAACGGAACTTCTCAACGACGATAACCCGATTATAAGGATAATAGACGGCAAGGCAAGGATTTACGGCTCTCCATGGAGCGGCAAGACCCCTTGCTACAGGCAAGTCTCCGCGTACTTGGGAGCTGTGGTACGCATTGTGAGGGCACCGTCCAACTATGCGGAAAGGCTTTCTTTGGCGCAGAGTTACGCTTGCCTTTATCCGTCAGTTTCTGCCTATCGTCCGGACAGGAAGATTGCAGACGGAGTTCACAACACCATAGTGGGTGTGGTTACAAAGGTTCCTTGTTACAATATGCATTGCCTTCCGGACGGTGATGCTGCAAAGGTTTGCTGCAAAACGGTTTATGGACAAGAAAACGGTTCCTAACGATATACTCATTCCAGAGGTTGGAAGGCTTCTGGCGGAGGGCCGGGAGGTTGAATTGAGGCCAAAGGGAAACAGCATGCTTCCCCATATCCGTCAGGACAGGGACAACGTGGTTCTGTTCAAGAAAGACACGGTGCAGAAGGGAGATATCGTGCTTGCGGATCTGGGCGGAAGATATGTGCTGCACAGAGTCATCGCTGAGGATGGAGAAAGGCTGACACTCAAGGGAGACGGCAATGTCCGCGGAACGGAAAGATGCACGCGCAAAGATGTGCTTGGAACGGTTGTCAAAATAATCCGCAACGGAAAGCGGAGTGTGGTTCCGGGCAAGGCACGCTTTTGGATAGCGTTGAGCCCAATCAGGAGATACCTCCTGGCAATTTACCGCAGGATGCCCAAATGCCTGCAATAGAATGGAAATGTTAAAAATGGCAATATGAAGATTAAGAAAGGATTTGTTCTCCGTCAGCTTCTGGGAGAATATGTAATAACCGGAGAAGGACTGGAAAGGGTTAATTTCAACAAGATTATCAATCTTAACGCCACGGCGGCCTATCTCTGGGAATCTGTTCAGGACAAGGAGTTTACGGCAGAGACTCTGGCAGATTTGCTCATGGACCGCTATGAGGTGGACAAGGAAACAGCCCTCAAGGATTCACAGACTTTGGTCCAGTCATGGACAGAGGCAGGTCTTATAGAGGAATAACACATCGCTGAGCAGAAAAATGAAGAGTGTAGGCTATTGCTTAAAAGCTGCAGTAAGGATGAGCCGCCCCGCAAGATGGAGGATGCTTGTCAGTTTTCTGATAGGCCTGCTACAGATTGCGGCTTCACTGTCTTTCGTGTGGATAAGCAAGGCTCTTGTGGATGTGGCTACCGGAGACCGTCAGGGTTCCTTGTGGTTCTTTGTCATTTTGATGGCTTCCATATTGCTTCTTCAGATTCTGCTCCGTCTATTTGCCGCCTGGTGGGAGAAGATGAACGTGGTAAAGACGCAGAACATACTGCGCCGCAGCCACTTTGCCCACGTGCTTTTCAGCAAGTGGAAAGGCAAGGAGATGTTCCACAGCGCGGATACCGTCAACCGTCTGGAGGAAGACATAAGGGTTGTTACGGAACTTCTGTGCGTGAGGGTTCCGGACGTGTTTTTAACTGTTTGCCAGTTGATTGCGGCATCCATCTATGCTGTGATTCTGGCTCCGGGCCTTATCTGGATGGTGATAGCCCTCATGATTGTGGCCATTGTGGGTTCCCGCCTGTTCTTCCGCAAGCTCCGCACCCTTACAGACAATATCAGAAAGAAAGACAGCCGTGTTCAGCAGCTCTTCCAGGATAACCTCCGCCTGAGGGATCTGGTGCTTATGCTGTTCGGCCCGTCCAAGGTTATGGGAAGGCTGGACCGTGAACAGAAAGACATAGAGTCCTTTACACGCAAGCGCCTTCTCTACAATGTGGTGGCAAGAGGTTTCATGGGAATCGGCTTTATGGGCGGATATGCCGCTGCCTTCTTCTGGGGAGTGTTCGGTATAGCGGCCGGGACAGTTACTTACGGTATGATGACCGCTATGCTTCAGCTGGTGGGGCAGGTTCA
>JAFZMA010000225.1 GCA_017551215.1 Bacteroidales bacterium
CCCGGACTTCCTCAATTCAGATCTGGAATTTCTGATAGACGGTCAGGTGGAGGGAACCGTAAGCAATCTCTATGCAAAGAAGCTGAATGCAACGTCCAAAAACGGACAGACAACGGTATCCATTTCTGACTTGAGGATGAAAGGCCTTACAGATACCTTCAACACCAGGATAGACGGGAAAATCAACAACCTCACTACCACAGGCAAAGACCTCTCTCACATAATTGCCGGCCTTAGCGGCGGAACCAGAGTAGATTTTCTGGAACAGATGCCGCCTATGCAGGTATGGCGCTACACAGGCAATATAGGCGGGACTATCGGCCATATTCAGGCAAACGGAGTATTGTCATCCGGTGGTACAAGCGTAGCGCTTAACACCGCGGTAAATGCAGCAAGAGATAAAACCGCCCCGCTGTTTGCCACAAAGATAGACGCCTCTGACTTAAACCTTTACAGTGTAACAGGCAGCAAGATGCTGGGCCTGTTCTCCGGAAAGGGAAGCGTCAAGGTACTTAGCGGAACAGACTCGGAAGGTATGTCCGTTATCATAGACAGCCTATATATCCGAAAACTGGGATTTAACGGCTATAATCTCACAGGAATAATAGCTAAAGGCATTTATCAGGATGAAATCTTTGAGGGAAAGGTTATCTGCCACGATCCCGCTTTGGATCTTATGTTCCAGGGAGTTATAGGTACGTCTTCCACGTATATGAACACCTATAACTTCTATGCAAACATTCCTTACGTAGACCTCTATGCCTTAAATCTGGATAAAAGGGATTCAATTGCCACATTATCCACATTCATCTGCTCTGACCTGACTGTAGGCCCGGATAATGAGGTGTTCGGCTACCTGAAGATGGACGATATAATCTACACCAACTCTCACGGCAAGTGGAGAATCGGAGACCTGGACGCCACATCACTCTACGAGAATGGCAAATATGTAATTAACCTTGTGTCTGACTTTGCCAAAGCCAGATTCGAGGGAACATCTATGATAGACAGCTTCCTGGACCAGGTGAACAGGCAGGTTCTCCGCCGCCATTTCAGCAACCTGACATCCTTGTCCGGGCAGGAATATATCCAGCAATCCTACGGAGAGGACTACAGCCTGACTCTGAAAACCCTTAACACACAGGGAATATGCGCGTACATTAGTCCAGGGCTTTATATCCAGCAGGGAACGTCTCTCAGGGTTAATGTCACGAATGACGACCATTACCGAGTACAGCTTAACAGCGGCCGCCTGGCTTACGAGAACAACTATCTCAAGAACCTGAGGCTCACTGTACTGGACCGCGATTCCAGCATTGCCGCTTCTCTGTTCTCCCAGGACATAGCCGCAGCCGGATTCACTGTAGACAGCACCCGCCTTATAGCCAATGCGGCAAACAACAAGGTAAATATCGCCCTACGATTCCGTAACGACAGCACCGGAGTCAACAACACTAACCTTCACACGGTTGTCAGTTTTCTTAAGGACACCACGCTCATTGCCGGTGGAAAACTCAGAAAGCTGCATTCCCCTATCGATGTGAACGTCAAGGCATCAGACATCACTCTTAAGGGTCACAAATGGAACATTAACCCGTCTGAAATGCTCTATTCTGATTCCCTCATAATCATAGACGGAATGAGGGTCTACAACGGCAGCCAGATGCTTGGAGCAAACGGCACCTTGTCAGAGCATTATCCGGATTCTCTGGGCGTGTCCATGGAGAAATTCGACATAGCCATCCTCGACCAGTTCCTGGAAAAGAAAATGAACATAGAGGGCCTTATTTCCGGAAGAGCCATACTCTCCCTCAACCGTAACGGCAAGCTGTTCTGCACCCTGAGGGGAGATTCCATGTATGTCAACCACGCTCCTGTAGGAACCCTCTACATGGACGGGAACTGGAACACGGAAAAGAAGCATTACGACTTGAGCATCAGCACTGTACAGGATGGTAAAAAGAAGCTGGACATAGAAGGCTTCTACCGCACTAAAGATTCTTACGTTGATCTCACATCCAACCTGGAAGATTTGTCTCTGAGTTATTTCGAGCCTTTACTCAGCGATGTGGTTTCTCACACGTCAGGAACCCTTTCCGGCCACCTGAAATTGACAGGCCCTATAGACGATATCTCCATAAGCAGTTCCGGCTGCAGATTCAACAAATTCGGGTTTACAGTAGATTATCTTCAGGTTCCATATATACTGGACGGAACTTTCGACGTGAACGACAAGGGCGTGTTCATACACAATAACACTCTTACGGATTACAATGGTGGAAGCGGAAGCGTAAGCGGCGGAGTCAGCTGGAACAGGTTCAAGGACATGGGAATAAACGTGCGCATCAGCATGAACAACATACAGGGGCTCAACACCACGGAAAAGGACAATGAAGATTTCTACGGAACGGTGTTCGCCTCAGGAAACGTTGGCATCAAGGGAGACCTGAGCAAGCTGTCTCTTGACATTAACGCCCGTACGGAACGCAAGACTTTCTTCCATATCCCTATGAGCGGAGCCTCAAGCGCCAGCACGTCCAACATCCTCACCTTCCGCCAGGAAGAGGTTCCGGTGGAAATAGACCCTTACGACACGCTTTATTTCTCCAAAGGCAAAACCGTGTCGGATCCTATGGAAATAGCCGTAAATCTCAACGTTACGGCCACTCCAGACGCAAATGTCTGGCTTGAGATAGACAAGTCCACAGGAGACATTATGAAAGCCACCGGAAGCGGCAATATCGGCGTTAAGGTGAATCCGGCAAAGGACCTCTTCCGCCTCACCGGAAATTACACTATTCAGGAGGGCAGCTACCACTTTGTGCTCATGGGATTGACATCCAGAGACTTTACCGTTAAACCGGGTAGCACGGTAACCTTCACCGGAAAGATGGGCAATACTGCACTGGATATAACAGCTCTATACTCCACCAAGGCAGCAATCAACCGCCTGATTTCTGATACCACATCGGTGAACACATCCAGACTTGTAAATGCAAGTCTCAAGATATCGGGAATTCTGGATAATCCTCAGATTAAGTTCGGAATAGATATTCCGGATCTGGATCCTAACACAAAGGTCAAAGTTGAGAGCGCTCTCAATTCAGAGGAGAAGATTCAGAAACAGTTTGCTTCCCTGCTTGCGTTCGGAAACTTCACTCCGGAAGTTGAGTCAGGCATATCTTCCAGCGGCAACGCCATTTACACAAACGCAACCTCTATGCTGGTGGGCCAGCTCAATAACCTGTTTATGCAGCTGGGAATCCCGCTTGACCTTGGTTTCAACTACCAGCAGGGAGACCGCAGCGCCTCAGACGCGTTCGAAGTGGCGGTATCAACGCAGCTGTTCAACAACCGCGTAATCATAAACGGAAGCATGGGTAACGACCCATATTCATCATCTACCGGCAGGGATGTAAAGGGCAACATAGACATAGAGGTCAAGATGGACCGCCAGGGAAAAATCCGCATGACATTCTTCTCCCATGCAACGGACAACTATTCCAACTATCTGGACATGAGCCAGAGAACCGGCATCGGCGTGGCATACCAGCACGAATTCAACTCATTCAAAGACTTGTTCCGCAAGCGTAGTGCCGCCCAGAAGGAATATGAAAAGATGCTGAAAATCAAGGAAAAGGAAGACAGGAAAGCAGCCAGGGAAGAAAAACGCAAGGCCAGAAAGGCCGCCAAGGCTAATAAATGACAGAAACAACCTGCCCTATCTGTTCTTCTCTATAAGGCCTCTCTACTCTAAGATAATTGCCTGTATATCCGCCCATTTGGCCTCCTTTAACCCTACCCTCGAAAAGCACTTTCTGCTCTGTTCCCACAAACCGGAGCCTATATTCCTCATGAAGGGAATCGGATAAAGCCTCCAGTGTCTTCACCCTCTCTGTTTTAATGTGCTCCGGAAGATGGCCTTCCATTTTGTCTGCAAGAGTCCCTTTCCTCCTGGAATAAGGGAAGATATGAAGGAACGCCGGCCTTATCTCCTTAATGAAATCAAGTTCGGCCTTGAATTCCTCATCAGTTTCACCCGGGAAGCCTGCAATCACGTCCAGCCCAAAGAAAACATCTCCCATCTTTTTGCGTATATACCCTATCTTTGATGCAAACAGTGCAGTATCATACTTGCGGTGCATTCTCTTAAGCACTGAATCACAGCCGCTCTGGAGCGGAATATGGAAGTGAGGCTGGAATTTTGTCCCCGATGCAATCCAGTCTATCATCTCATCGGTGAGCAGATTTGGCTCGATAGATGAAATCCTGTAGCGCTCTATTCCCTCTACCTTGTCAAGTGCCTGAAGAACAGGCAGGAGACCGCCATCATAGTCGCCGATATTCACTCCGGTCAGAACGATTTCCTTTACTCCCTTGGCTGCAATCTCATTTGCCTGTGCAACAAGCACATCTGCGGGAACGCTGCGGCTGCGGCCCCTGGCGTATGGAATTGCGCAATATGTGCAGAAATAGTTGCAGCCGTCCTGGACTTTCAAAAATGAGCGGGTTCTTTCCCCGTAAGAGACAGCGGGGAAAATATGCTCGGCAGAGGAGATTCCGCAAGGAGAACCGTCAAGGATTTCCGAACAACGGGAATAGACACTCCCCTTCTTGTCCTGTTCCAGAACAAATGACACTCCCTCTATCTTTTCAATCTCCTCCTTCTTGAGTGTTGCATAGCAGCCGGTTACGGCAATCACGGCATCGGGATTGATCTTGTGGAGACGGCGTATGATGTTTCTGCATTTCTTGTCTGAATGTTCGGTAACCGTACAAGTGTTTACTACATAGACATCTACACCGGAACTGTAAGGCGAAACCTCCGCAAATCCGTTGCGCACAAACTGTTGCGCAATCGCCGAACTTTCAGCAAAGTTCAGTTTGCACCCCAGTGTGGCCACCGCAATTTTCTTTCCCGTATAATCAGTCATTGATTTCAGACTTCAAACGTTACACTTGAAGCATAAAGTTTTCCGCCAAGCGGAGGGTTTATCTTGTCTATGGTAACCCTGATCTTGCCCAAAGAAGGAAATGCCTCCTTAATCTTCCCGCAGATTCTAGATGCCACATTCTCAAGCAGATGAGACGGAAGATCCATCTGTTCTTTCACAATATCGTACAGAGTCTGATAGTTCACGGCGTCATCTATATTGTCTGAGGCGGCAGCCTTGGAGAAATCGCCCTCCACACTCAGGTTCACCACAAAGCGGTTTCCTATGATTCTCTCCTCTTCAAAGCATCCGTGTCTGGAGAAGAATTCCATGTCCTTTAGCTCTATCCTATTCATAATTATATATCCGAGTTATAATTACAAGACTCTATTCAGCAGTATCTTATCATTAAATAACATTGCATGTTTATCCTAGAAGAATAAACACGCATGGTCTCTTGCCTATTTTAATTCCGGTCTTTTTCCACTGGCCTACAGGCATCGTCTTGATGAATTCCGCCGGAAGGGAAATGTCCGCAGCCACGGTCAGCATCGTTGAAGATGAACATGTTTCCAGAATAGATGCAAACAGAGCATCGTTCCTGTAAGGCGTCTCAATGAAAATCTGGCTTTGGTTCATCTTCCTGGAATGCGCCTCAAAGAACCGCAGCTTACTTCTTCTGGCCTCCTCTTTTACAGGCAGATAGCCATTGAAGGCAAAGTTCTGCCCCTGAAGCCCGCTTGCCATCAGGGCCATCATCAGCGATGAAGGACCAACCAGAGGAATCACCTGCACGTCTGCATTGTGGGCGGCTGCAACCAGCACATTCCCGGGATCTGCCACTGCAGGAAGACCGGCCTCGGAAATAAGGCCCACATCGTTGCCGTCCAGCAGCAAAGACACGTAACCGGCACCCACAGACGGCTCCGTATGTTCGTTCAGTTCATAGAAATTCAACTCTTCAATTTTTCCCTTCATGCCGCAACGGGACAGAAACCTTCTGGCAGTGGTTACCTCCTCCACTACAAAATGCTTCAAAGACTCTATAATGTATATGTTCCTTGGCGGAACGCTATCCGCCACAGCCCCCTCTCCCAGCGGAGACGGGATCAGGTACAGTTTTCCTTTTGCCATAACCATACAAAGATACTTTAATTTGAAAAAGATTCTTAATTTTGAGAACGTATAATCAATTTTTTAAAAGTATATTAATTAAGAATTAAACCAACGTAACATAGTGGACAGGACCACAATTAAACTGTAATAGTTCATATTATTAGCGACACAATAATGCATAACACGATAAGATTCTTGGGAACTGGAACATCTACGGGAGTTCCTATGATTGGATGCCATTGCTCGGTCTGCTCAAGCAAAGATCCGAGGGACAAGCGTCTGAGGACTTCCGCCTTTGTTGAGTATGAGGGGCTTAAGCTTCTGATAGACTGTGGGCCGGATTTCAGGACCCAGGCGTTGGCTTACGGAATAGAAGACCTGGATGCCATCCTCCTGACCCATCAGCATAAAGACCACACCGGGGGGCTGGACGATGTCAGGGCCCTTAACTACATACTCCAGAAGCCAACAAAAATCTACTGCGAAGAAAGAGTGCTGGAAGGCCTTAAGGAGGAGTATTCCTACGCCTTTGCGGATCATCCTTATCCCGGCATTCCCCAATTTGATATCCATCTGATTGAAAACAAGCCTTTTTCTATAGACGGACGCAAAATCATCCCTGTTAGGGCAATGCACTACAAGCTCCCCATTCTAGGCTTCCGTATGGGCGGGCTCTGCTATCTGACGGACGCAAACAGCATCGCTGAGGAAGAGTTTGAAAAGCTTAAAGATCTGGATATCATGGTGCTGAGCGCCATTAAAAGAAGCAAGCACATTTCCCATTTCTCTCTTGGAGAGGCCATTGCGGTGGCTAAAAGAATCGGCGCCAGGAAAACGTTCATAACGCATCTTTCCCATCAGATGGCGGAGGATGATAAAAACATCAAAGGCACCCATGCAGATTTGTCTGCAGAGATGCCTGATGGTATCTTCATTGCGTATGACGGATTAAAAGAGGAATTCAGATAATCCGGATTGCCTCTAGAAATTATCAAACGAGAAAGGAATAAGGTCATTAATGGAAGAAATGACCTCTATCTTCTCCGATGCTCCCAAAATCACTTTCATGGGCTTGCCACCTCTTTTCTGGGCGTCCAGCATTACCTGTATGCAGGCTCCGCACGGACGGGTCGGCGTCTTGGTCAGTTTGCGTCCCTTCTTTGCGGCTATCGCCAGAGCCTCAACAGCCACTCCAGGATACTTGGAAAAGGCATAGAAGAGTACGGACCTTTCTGCGCAGAGGCCGGACGGAAACGCCTCGCTTTCCTGATTTGAGGCCTTGAGTATCTGACCGTTAGCCATTCTTACGGCTGCTCCTACATGAAAATTTGAGTATGGAGAATATGACAGGTCGCAAGCGGAAATCGCTTCTTTCAAGAGTTCCGCATCTTTCTCGCCGAGGTCTTTCGCAGAAGAAAACTCCTGATACTGTATTGTTATTTTTTTCTTCATATTCAGCACCTTTTCTGCAAATTTAATAAATTTGTACTACTTGTAAAACATCTCATTCCTTTATGTCAAAGACTACAACAAAGAAATCCAGAAAAAAGAACGGTAAAGGCTCATGGAAGAAATGGCTTCTGCTACTGGCTGCCGTACTCGCAATTCCAGTTTGCATAGGACTTTACAGATTCCTTCAGCAGAACAGGAAGAACATTGCGCACAAGACAGTTCTATACGTAAGAGAAGGTACGGACTTCAACACTCTGATGGATTCTCTGGAAAGGCATCTTACAGATATCAAGTCGTTTGTAAAGGTTGCTAACCGCGAGCAGCTTCCGTCTCACATTCATCCGGGCCGCTACGTTCTGGATTCCCTTGCATCCAACATACAGGTAGTCAGAAACATAAAATACGGCTATCAGACTCCTCTGATGGTCCCAATCTCCGGACGTATCCGCCATGCCAAGAACCTGGCAGCAAGACTGGGCAAGAGGCTCATGGCAGACTCAACCGAGTTTATGGATGTGTTCACCGATAACGCTTACCTGCAGACGCTAGGGGTGGACACCGCCAACGTCCTCAGTCTGATTATACCGGAAAGTTACGAGTTTTACTGGACCGTTACGCCTAAGGATTTCCTGGAGAGGATGAAGAAGGAGTACGACAAGTTCTGGACAGACGAGCGTAAGCAGAAGGCCAAGAAATTGGGACTCAGCCAGAAAGACGTGTCTATTCTGGCTTCCATCGTATACGGCGAGAGTAACTACGTTCCAGAATATCCAAAGATTGCAAGCGTATACCACAACCGTCTGCGCAAGGGCTGGAAGCTCGGGGCAGACCCTACCGTAATATACGCAACGGGAGATTTCTCTATAACACGCGTTCTCAAGAGGCATCTGGAGACAGATTCTCCATACAACACCTACAAGGTCAACGGTCTCCCTCCAGGCCCGATAATGGCACCTACAAAGGATTGCCTGGATGGCGTCTTGAACGAGGAAAAGACAGACTACATGTTCTTCTGCGCCAGCCCTAAGTTCAACGGCACACACCGTTTTGCCCGCAACGAAAGGGAGCACTTTGCAAACGCCCGCGCCTACCGCCAGGCCCTCGACTCCCTAACCCGCGCCAAAGCCACCCGCACCGCCGCAGAATCCAGCAAATAGTATTGCGAGGCGTGGTGGGAGGGATGAGCGAAGCGAAGGACAAGAGACGCACTGCCAGTCCACGCCTTGCAATGCCTCCTAGGCACTGCAATTACGTTAGCACCAGTATGTCCTGCAAGACAAACTGCTGATATTCAGCTAATTAATAATATTAACCTACCCGAAATTGCTTAGGTTAATGTTAGCAATTTACTAATAATTAGCACATTACGTTGCAGAACCAATTTAGCGTTTGCATGGATTTCAAAAAATATATATCTTTGTTGCGGGGTAAGTCATATACGACCAGCTCCCTCAAAACTCCCCCAGGATCGGAAGGTAGCAAGGGTATGAGGTTGTAGCGGTGCGATATATGGAGCTTGCCCCTTTTTTTACGTTATCTTTATACGGTATTATTCATTTCATTCAGATAGATGAAGATAATTGTCGGGCTAAGCGGAGGCGTGGATTCCAGCGTTGCGGCATATCTGCTCAAGGAGCAAGGATATGACGTGGAGGCTATGTTCATGCAGAACTGGCACGACATTACCGGAACCCTTCACGGAGAGTGCGAATGGGAAGAGGAAAAGCTTGTTGCCGAGATGGTTGCAAAGAAGATCGGCATTCCTTTCCATTTTGTGGATCTCAGCGATGACTACCGCAATCAGGTTGTGGACTATATGTTTTCCGAATATGCCGCAGGCAGGACACCTAACCCGGATGTGCTGTGCAACAGCAAGATAAAGTTCGCGTCGTTCCTCAAGAAGGTGGAAGAGCTTGGCGGAGACTTTGTGGCCACCGGGCATTACTGCAAGAAAGAAACAATCACCATCCATGGTGAAAATAGAGATGTCTCCGGCAAGCCCATTTACCGGATTTTGGCAGGAGACGACCCCAACAAGGACCAGAGCTACTTCCTCTGCCAGCTGACTCAGGAGCAGCTATCCAAGGCAATGTTCCCTATCGGACATCTTACCAAGCCGCAGGTCAGGGAGATAGCCCGCAAGGCCGGACTCCCGTCTGCAGACAAGAAAGACAGCCAGGGAATCTGTTTTGTTGGAAAGGTAGACCTTCCGGTATTCCTCCAGCAGTTCCTCAAGCAGAAGGAAGGTAACGTAGTTGAGATATTCAAAGCAGACTACGAACAAATATACAACAGGCATTTAAACAACATCTTACAAGGAACAGACTCCTCGTCAAACAGCAATCCGTTTGATGAACGGGGACATTCAATGCATGATCTTGAAGTGGCATGCACCCCTATCCGCTACAAGCCGGAAGACGGCAAGGTCATAGGAAAGCACATCGGCGTGCAATATTACACCATAGGCCAAAGGCACGGCCTCAACATTGGCGGGCATCAGGGCAGCATCTTCATTATCGCCACAGACATTGCAACCAACACCATCTATGTAGGAGAAGGCAAAGACCACCCGGGCCTGTATCGCAGAGGTTTGAAAATCAAGAAGGAAGAGGTGCACTGGATACGCCCTGATCTCCGGATGGGAACCGGAGAGGAAAGAAAGTATCTTGTAAGGATACGCTACCGCCTGCCACTTCAGAAAGCAACTCTCCTGATGAGGGACGAGGGAATGTACATCCTGTTTGACGAGCCGCAAAGGGGCGTAACACCGGGGCAGTTTGCCGCATGGTACGCAGAGGACGGAGAAATGCTGGGCAGCGGCCCAATCATGGAATAGCCGTTACTCCAGGTTATCCGGAGATTGAAGACTGGCAAGGGCGATTTCCACTTCCTCGTCTGTAAGGTTGTCGTAGCGGATATAGTAGTCCAAGCCGTACAGATTGCG
>JAFZMA010000226.1 GCA_017551215.1 Bacteroidales bacterium
GAACAGATTTCTATCTCCGATGGGAACAAGTGGAGCGCCCTGACCGCCAAGAGCCACATCAGTTGTGCGGAAGTCGCATACGGTATCCACTCCGCTTACGGCTGCTATACCGGCCCCGCTTCCTATCTGGCCGGTGAACCTAAGGTGCGGCTGGTGGAAGACGGTCTGCCCGTGGGAGGCAATGGCGGCCACTTCCCGCCGGCTGTCCATGCAAACCGGAGCTTGAGGCAGCAGGGAGTGCCTGTCCATGAAGGCTTTAACCCTTTCCCCAAGATACAGGCCATAATCCGAGTGCAGGAGGGCATATTCCTCCGCTGTCATGCTCTGGGCCCGGGCGAGCCTGTCTTTCAGCTCTGCGGGATACTGCTCATCCTCGGCATGGATGGTCTCATACGTCCATTTTCCATCGCGGAGGAAAAAGCGGACATGGCATATATCCAGCCCGTCCAGGGATGTTCCGCTCATCAGGCCGATTACGCCTATTCCGTTTTCAAAGTCATATACCTTTTTCATATTTCTACCATGTGAAATTTCTCTCAGTTACTGTCTTGTTCCCCACATTGTCCTCTGCCGTTACCCTAAGGCGGTGCTTCTTCCCCCTTGATATTCTTGCATCTTCCAGGGGGATTTCCACTGTGGAGGTCTTGCCGTCCAGAGGCGCCAAAACCCAATGCCCGTCTATCTCGCAGCGGTATTCCCGGATTCCAGAAAGGCGGTCTTTGAGCTCAAATTTTACGGAAGAGGTCTTAATCGAAGCCCCCTCCGCGAATTTGAAAGAGATTTCCGGAGAAGCAATATCCGCGGTAACGCAGAAACTCCCGAACGAATGTACATTCACGCTCATTTCGTCTGTAAGGGGATTGAAAGAGCCACCCACTCCGGACAGATAACCGCCACGGCCTACTCTTGCCACTATCGCCCTGGAACGGTACATAGCCGGAATGTTGCATTTGAAACTGAGCGTAACAGCCTTGTGCAGAGGGATATCCCCATCTCCAACGCTCCAAAGGGCACTCATTGCCGGAATATTCTTTTGCGGGGCGTATGAATCCCTCAGCTTCTCCGCCTTGAAGTAAGCGTTGCGGTAAAGGGCGTTTTGAGGTATGAAGACGGTCAGTCCGTCAAAAAAGAACTTGCTGTCCTTGTCCCAGGCGGCAAACTCCCCTTCCGGTGCAAACGGAACCTTGCCGCTGAAAAGGGAATCGCAGCGTTTAACGCACAGATTCTTTGCGGTCCTGTTGCCGTATACGTCTGTAGTCTCAATCCTTAGATTATGAGCAAGAGTATCGCTGAGGCTTATTATTCCGTTGTTTACAGCAGTTATCCTGTCTGAGAGAGCGTTGTTAGGGTCTATCTGGGTTTTCACAAAAAAGCGGCCAGTAGAGCGTCTCAGAGCATGGTCCAGCAGACTGGCAATGTATCTCCCGTCCGAATATGGGATGTTGCCTTCTTCAAAAGAGAAAAAGCTCTCCCCGTCCAGGAACGCTTCATATTTGTAAACGGCAAGTTTTCTGGGAGTTCCGGCCATTACATCGTAAGAATCAACAGCTACATAGAAAGATTTTGGAACTCTCAGCGTATCTGCTTTGCCCTCAACGGCATACGTGTACAGCGTACCGTAAAAAGGAGAGCAACCCACTATTCTCACATCCCGGATGACGGGCGTTTCTCTGTCTTTCAGATCATAGATACCTGTTATCTGCAGATTTATCGGCACTCCGTTTCCGTCCTGCACTTCAAAATGGAGGTGCGGGCCTGCGGATGAACCAGTATTTCCGGAATAGGCTATCAGATCCCCTCTTTTAACCGGAAGGCTGTCCGGAGGGAAATCCAGATACTGCCTCCATCTTTCCTCCGCATATTGCCTTTCCATGACCAGTTTCCTGTATTGAGGGGCAAAGCCAAGAAGATGGCCGTACATGGTCTTGTATCCGGAAGGATGGGTTATCTGAATCATGTTTCCGTAACCCCATGGACCAATGGTGATTCTGGAGACATATCCGTCATCTGCCGCATAGATTTTCCGGCCCACCACACCGTTGGTTCTCATATCCAGACCGCAGTGGAAATGGTCTCCGCGCAGCTCTCCGTAAGTTCCTGCAAATCCGTTGTACGCCTCTATCGGCACTATAAAGCGGTCTGTAGCTTCTTTCTGCCTCTGAAAATCAACCCCTTTCCCCTGCTGAAATACTTTACTCGGCGACAGATTACTGTCCTGACAGAAAGCATCGGTGGCTGTTGCCAGCATAAATAAACAAAGGGCTGCAAAGCCGATTGTCTTTGCTGCCCCCTCTGATATGCTTTTTAATGATGCCATAGCCGGAAACATTGGATATGGCAAATTTACTCAATTACTTGAAGAATCCCTTTATTTTAGAAAGGAAACTCTTTTTGTCATCTCCAGATGGAATTGGCTTGAAAGATTCACATTCCCTGAGCTTGTCCACAAGCTTCTTCTCCTCGGAAGACAGACGGGACGGAATCCAAACCTGCACATAAATCATAAGGTCCCCTCTTCCGTATCCGTTTACGTCCGGAATGCCTTTGCCTCTCACTCTTAGCTCTTTACCGCTCTGGCATCCTGCCGGAATCTTGACCTTTATCTTGCCTCCGATTGCCGGAATCTCTACCTCGCATCCGTTGATGGCATCCGGTATACTGATGAACAGCGGATACATCAGATCGTTGCCGTCTCTTACGAAATCCTTGTGCGGCTCTTCCTCTATCAGAACCTGAAGGTCTCCGTTAATTCCGCCGTGAGGAGCCGCGTTGCCCTTTCCCTGTACGGTAAGGGTCATTCCCTCCGCCACTCCTGCAGGCACCTTGAAATGAATCTCTTCCGGCGCTTTTACAAGGCCGCTTCCGCCGCACTTGCGGCACGGCTTTGTGACAATCTTTCCGCTTCCGCCGCAACGGGAACATACACTCTGGGTCTGGGTTATGCCAAATATAGAGCGTGCCTGGCGTATCACATATCCGGTTCCCTGGCAATCCGGGCATGTCTTGATGTCCGCATCGGAGGCAGCACCCTTTCCGCCGCAGTCAGGACAAGGAGCCAGTTTGTTGATCTTGACCTTCTTGTCCACTCCGGTCATTATCTCTTCCAGCGTAAGTTTCAGGCGAATACGTATATCGCTTCCACGCTCCACC
>JAFZMA010000227.1 GCA_017551215.1 Bacteroidales bacterium
AAGGTGTTTTCTATGCAAAAATACGGAAATATGGGCAGGAAATACCCTGTCGCGGAGAAAAATCCTTATATTTATATCAGAATTCTAATTGTTTGCTACACTATGAGAAAATTGGTCTTTACTTCTGTTTTGCTTTTTTTGACGGGTTTTTCCTGCTTTGCCGAGGGTGTTCTGGAGAAAGAGGATACGTTGAAAGTGGCTGCAATTCCCGATGACAGTTACTATGAACAGACTCAAAAGCAGAGATTTCCGGTGTTTGGACAGTTCAAGGAGACTTATTTCATTACTGGAATTCCAACCAATACCGCTTCTGTAGACAAGCACAATGCGGATATCCGCTTTCAGGTGAGCCTTGCCCTCAGATTGGCCAGGACAGAAAACGTGGATATTCTGGGTACCTATACGGAAAACGGAGTGTGGAATGTTTATGACAAGTCCAACCCGCTGGTGGAAAACGCCTTTAGTCCAGGACTGTGCGTGTATTGGTTTGCAGATCCACAATGGGATTTCATGTTCGGAATAAGCCATCAGTCAAACGGATATGTAAACGAAAAATCCAGAAGCGTCAACACTGCATACGCCACTGCAATCTATTCTCCTGTAAAGGAGTTTCAGATAGGAGGTAAGGTGTGGTACGGTTACTATGAGCATATTCCTGGGCTTCCGCACTATTTCAAGAGAAGGGGTTTCGGAGAGGTTTGGGCAACATACAAGGCCTTTGACAACAGGCTGAATATCACGGCTCTGGTTAACCCTTCCAACACGTTCAAGAACTATAATCTGGAGTGCAACCTGTCTTACAGGCTTTCAGACAAAGGCACTTTCCTCCCATCTTTATTTGTCCAGTACAGACAGGGTTATTGCGAGACTCTGCTTAATTTCAACAGGTACGAATCTCATATTAGGATAGGCTTTGCCCTTGAGCTCAAGCACGGATACAATTCTTCAATTCATTAGAAATTTATAAAGCGTCATACTATGAAAAAACTATTTTATGTGGCTGTTGCCGCAGTGTTGACAGCTTGGCTTTCGGCTGGCTGCAAATATTTCAAATTCACCTCTGAAACAGTGGAAATAGTGGAAGATACCACAGAGATTGTGGCAGAAGATCCGTCTCTGTTTGACGAGGAGATTGCCGTTGAGGATGGCCAGGAGGTATGGACATCATTCGGCGGAACCTATTTCTTCTGGGGAGACGACGGGGCTGTCGTAGTGGATTTCCCTCTGCCTCAAGAAGGAGGAACAATAAAGTTCACGTTTAAAGACGGTGAATATGAGGCAACTGCAGATGAGACTACCGGAAAGATTGTGGCAAAGGACAGCCTTGGCCACGTGGCTTTCAAGGGGTATCTCTACAATGGCGGCAATACCATAAAGGGCCTCTTCTACGGCAAACCGCTGGTTGCTGAAGGCTGTGGAGACTAATAGACAAACAATAATCGCGATATGAAAAGAATACTGATTGCCCTGCTGGCAGTCTTGCTGGCTGTGCCGGCCCAGGCAGACGAGGGAATGTGGCTTCCCGTACTGATTAACCAGAGAATCAAGGATATGCGGGCCAAGGGCTTTAAACTGAAAGCCGAGGATGTTTACAGCGTGAACAAGGCCTGCCTCAAGGATGCTGTGGTGCTTTTCGGTTCCGGATGCACCGGTGAACTGGTCTCAGGAGAAGGCCTTTTGTTTACCAACCACCATTGCGGCTACGGCCAGATCCAGAAGCACTCCAGCGTGGAGCACGATTACCTGAAAGACGGGTTCTGGGCCATGAGCAGAGATAAGGAACTGCCCAATCCTGGCCTTACCGTAAGTTTCCTGGAGTACATGGAGGAGGTCACCGATGCCGTTCTGAATGGCTACGAAGAGGGGATGACGGAAAAGCAGAGAGACTCTGTGATTAAGGTTAATTCCCAGAAACTTGTGGCTGAGGCTGTAAAGGACGGAAAGGGACTCAGGGCAAATGTGGAGGCCCTATATTACGGCAACCAGTATTTCATATTTGTTTTCCGCACATTCAAGGACGTTCGCCTGGTAGGAGCACCGCCTTCCTCAATCGGAAAGTTCGGCGGAGATACAGACAACTGGATGTGGCCGAGGCATACGGGAGACTTCTCCATTTTCCGCATCTACGCAGACAAGGACAACAATCCGGCCGACTATTCTCCAGACAATGTTCCTTACCATCCGAAGAAATTCTTCAAGATTTCCACAAAGGGCGTAAAGGAAGGGGACTTCACCTTTGTTTACGGATGTCCTGGAAGCACAAAGGAGTATGTTACCTCTGACGAGGTGGAATACACAGGTTCGGTATCCGATCCAAAGAAGATAGCACTCAGAACCCAGCGCCTGGACATAATGAAGAAGTATATGGCTCAGAGTCAGGCTGTAAGGATTCAGTATTCGTCCAAAGCGGCAAACGTTTCCAATGCCTGGAAGAAATGGCAGGGAGAGGAGAAGGGAATCCGCCGAATGAAGACAGTAGAGAAGAAAAAGGACTATCAGGCCCGGTTCAGGGAATGGGCAAAGGGTACACGTTATGACGGCCTTGTGGACAAACTGGAGGCACTTTACCAGAAGAGAAATCCGTATTTTCTTGCATACGAGTATTATAACGAGACAGTTAGGAGCATCGAGCTTCTCCAGATAGCGTCCACAGTCATGATGGTTCTGAAGAACAAAAATGCCAAGGATGCGGTAGCGGAGCAGTTCTTCAAGGATTATTATCAGCCAATAGACGAGGAAATCTTTGTTGCAATGTTAAAGGCTTTTGACTCTGAAATGAACGATGGTTTCAAGCCGGAGTATTTTAAGGAGAAGCTGAAGGAGTACGGCAGCGTGGAAGCCTGGCAGAAAGACCTTTACGCAAAATCACTGTTTACTGACAAGGAGAAGGTTCTGGCCCTGACCAAGGACGATGCCGAGTCAATCAGGAAGGATCCAGCATACGAGCTTTACAATGCCTTTTATGATTGGTACCTGAATACTCTCAGGCCTGTTATCAACGATTATAACAGCCAGATAAGGCTTGCTTACCGCGATTACATGCAGGGGCAGATGGACTTTGAACCTCAGAAGCAGTTCTATCCGGATGCAAATCTCACTCTTAGAATCGCTTACGGAAACGTAAAGGGATATAGCCCGGCAGACGGCATTTACTACAAGCCGGTGTCCACTCTAAAAGGTATCATAGAAAAGGACAATCCGAATATCTTTGACTACAATATTCCGCAGGCACTCAGGGATATATACGCAGAGGGCGGGCACGATGACCAGCCGGTTTGCTTCCTTGCTACCAACCATACCACGGGCGGAAACTCGGGAAGTCCGGTAATTAACGCAGACGGCAACCTCATCGGAATCAACTTTGACCGCGTATGGGAGGGAACCATGTCCGACATAGTCTACGACCCTTCCGTATGCCGCAATATTTCATTGGATATCAGATACCTGCTGTTTAATATAGAGCAGATAGGGCATGCAGGGTACCTGTTCAACGAGATGGTATTTGCAGATTGATCTTGGACTTTAGACCTCATGAAGAAATTCCTTTTGGCTTTGCTCTTGAGCGCGTTTTGCATCTCTCCGGTTTTCTCCCAGAGTGGGGAGGGAGGTGGAGTGTCAAAAATCAAATCGCTGAGGAATAAGCTAGTCAACTATCTGGAATCCAGAGAGCTTAAAGGTGTAGACACCAATTATGTGGGCGTGCCGGAAAAGAAGTGGTCAGTATTTGCCAACACTTATTTTTCCCAGTTTGACTTTGACCTCAGGAGTAATGCCATGTCGGAAGAAGTGGCCGGGACAGAGGGCAAGAAGATAGGCCGCGTAACCGTGGACCTGTTTTCCAGAGTGGAGAATCAGGTTTCTGTGGGACTGTATTTTATGGGATATGGCCTGAGTTATTCCCAGGATTTGAGCAAGGGTTACAAGAAAGACTGGTCTTTCACAATGTATTCGTCTCCAGTGGGGGGCGAGTTCCGTTACCATACCACCAACAGGATTCATGGCAAACTTGCAGCCAAGAACCTGGGACTCAAGTTCAATGTGATGGAGGGGGATGCAAAAATGGAAAATTTCCTGCTCAACGCCTATTATGTATTCAATCCCACACAGTTTTCCTATTCCTCGGCGATGAGCTATTCCCAAATCCAGAAGAAGAGCGCAGGGAGTGTTTTAGGGGGCTTTACCTTCAATCAGACCAGGATTACTGCTTACGATCCCGTTTTGATTGGTCTGATGGGCGGGGTGAACAAAATCTATCTCCGCCGCTTTTCAATAGGTGCCGGTTATGCTTACAACTGGGTTCCGTTCAAGGGGTTGACTCTCCATTTTTCCGGAGTTCCCATGCTTCTGGTCACTACCAAATCCGCAACCAGGAACACAGGCGAGGAGTGGAACCAAAGCCAGAAGGATACCCAGCAAAACCTGTTCGGACGCAATACCCACATATCCTATAACTACATGTTCAGGACTTCCGCAAGCTATGCTTTCGGAGAGAAGTTCCTGGCCGGTTGTTCCGGGTTTTACAATTATTTCAGGGTAGGAAAGCACTCTTCCTACTATGCCAGTACAGAAGACTGGAGCGTCCGCTTCTTCTTGGCCTACAGGTTTTAGCGGGAACGTTTGAACGGATTCCTTGTCAGAAGATAGTTAACCCCAAATACGATTTGTGTATTGGCTTCATACACAGGTATGAGCTGCGGAGTCATATTGTAGTAGTAGCTGTCCGTTCCAAGGAAAACGCTGAATTTCTTGGCGTAGACGTTTACCATTCCTCCTATTTCCCATCCGTATGTTGTATATGCCGTGTTTATGGAAAAACTCAGCCATTTAAGTGGAGCCGTATTTATGGATAAGCGGGCTTCCGTATAGCGGTTTATGCTGCTGTTGCGCCAGGTTCCCAATAAGCCTACAGACATCTTCTTATAAAACGGCATCTTGAATTCAGCTCCAAGATTTGCACTCCATGTAAGACCCTGTGTTGTCCAGTTTTTCTTCCTTGGAATAAACTCGTACATGCTCTTGAACTTGTTTACCACGCTGTTGAGCACGTGACCGATGCTGCCTTCCGCATCCAGGTTAATGTCATCTGTGGATAGAATCCAGGTCTCTCCGTCGTTGTATGCGTTAACCTTGTTTTTCCAAAGAATGCCTCCAAGGTCTGTAAGAGAGGCGGATAGGTTGATAAACTCGTTTATTTCATATTTAGCGCCCAAGTCCACTGCTCCGCCAAATCCGCCTAGACCAACCGGACTCCAGTTTATGCCGTCCATATCCTGACGGTCATAGCCACCGAGCGCACCAGGTTCAACTCTGTTATGAATGCCACCTCCTGACGCCGTAAGTGTACCTGTTGATTTTACGGCCCATTCATTTCCGTTAAGGTTTGCATACATCTTGCTCACATCCATATAGATCTTGTTGGTGCCTAACAGGAACTTGACCCTGGCTCCCACTTCCAGATTCCCAAGTTTGAAAGCTGTGCCGGAAGCAAGTTCGATGTAGGATTGAGTGAAGGCAGATACATTTGAAAGGTCATAGATGAAATCATCCTCTTCCTTGCCCTTCAGAAAACTGAACAGATTGTATGGCAATCTTGCAACGGTGTTGTTTCTCCAGTTGATTTCAAATGTCTGGAAAATATCCTTTCCCTTGAAACTGGTCCAAAAACCGGTGGATGCGATATTGTGGTTTTCGTAGACACTCAGCTTGTTTATCGGGTGTATTCTGGACAGGAATTCCTCCTTGTCCACAGACTTGTGCATGAAAGTCACCAGTTCCCCATCGTGACGATAGAAGAAAGTGGAAACCCCTACATTGCTGTTGGAGCCGGCATTAACACTTGATATAAGCCCCCCAATGAAGTTCTTCTTAGTGGTGAAGGCAGGGTTTAAACGGTATGAATAGGTGTAGTTGTCAATAAAATAAGCACTTTGGAGATCCTGCCCCTCGAGAGTTGGAGATAATGCGCAGACAAAAACTGCGGCCAGGACAAACTTTATATGCGAGACTTTAAAAACCATTTTCAAGGTGTTTTTCAGAACTTACTCGTCTTGATTATTATTCTTCTTGACATTGAAAGTAATGCCTTCAGGGAGCTGGAGCCTTACATCTTTGAGAGCAAGCCCCGCACCGCTGTTAACCTCGGTAACTGAGGATGGCATCTGCTTTACTTTCAGAATAATATTAAATCCGTCAAAACCTATTCCTTCTTGATTGAGATTGGAAGAGATGTTGATAACAGCATCTCCGTAACCTGGTTCGGAATCTGTTCCGGCAGGTATCTGAGCATCTACAATAGCGGTTATTCCCTGTACCGGATTATGGTTTTCGTCCAGCACGTGGCTGGAAATGTCAAAGGCAAACGGCAAAGTGTTTTTAACCCTGATGTGGAATTTGATATGAGGTAGAGTGAAATGAACAAGACTCACAAAGAAAGACAGGCCGTGAATCTCATAATGCCCAAGTTCAAAGTCGGTCAGGGTTTCGCCATCAGAGTCATAAAGATAATTACCCTCTTCGTTTTCGTTGAAATAATTCTTTGCTGTCTTGCTTAGAAGGTCGCCTATTTTAATGGTAGGGAAGCTTCCAATAGGTACGAGCAGCTGCTGACCAGTGTTGATTTCGTAATTGACCTCTTTCAGATTATAATCCTTTTCCACATGGCAGGAAATAGATAAAGTCATTGTGGAAAGCAACAGTAATGATAAAAATGTCTTTTTCATGGCTGTATAACCGGATTCTGTACTTGTATTAAGAACAAAAATAGTGATAATTTGAAATAAAAGGTCAAATCAAGTATCTTTGTCGCCGAATTTAAAACAAAGAAAAAGATGAAAAAAATGAGAGTCGCTGCCCTGATCGCAGCATTTACGGCACTCACGATGTCGTTTCCTGATTCCCTGATGGCTCAGGAGCAGGAAGCGGCATTTGACCGTAACCATGTCTTCGACCTCTACGTGGGCGATATCTTCTACACTCCCAAGAGCAAGGATCTAAAGTCCAGTTCCAAGGTACTGGATGTGATTGCTTCCGTAGCCGCCGGGGAATTCAGTGAAGACCATGACGGGTATGCAGATGCCGTTTCTGCGGAAATCGTAAAAGGTTTGTCCAGGGCATTCCGTTTCAAGGTTATAGACAGGGCTTTTGACCCAGACAAGGACAATGGAGAATACGCTCTTTCCATAGACGGTAACATTGCAATTATCAACACTACCGCCAAAATAATTACTGAAGAGCATAAGGGAAAGGACGGAAAAGTCAAAAAGACTAAATCCCAGGTATACAGGGCTGTAATTCTCTTTACATTGAGCCTCAAGGATCTCAATGGCACAATTCTGAACAGCAACACTTTCAGCATAGAGAGCAACGAGTCTTCTGCTTCCTGGTTCGCTTCCAGGCAGAAAGCTCTGGAAAGGGCTCTTTCTTACGTTTCCAACTATGTTGCAAGATATTACGACGAGGTTTATCCTCTCTATGCAGATGTCATAGAAGTTGGCGCAGACCGCAACAACAGGCAGAAAGAAGTCTATATAGACCTTGGTTATTCACACGGAGTCTATGTAGACCTGACCTTTGGAGTATATCAGCTTTCTGAGATAAACGGAAGAACATCCAAGCATTATCTCGGCAGAATCAAGGTAAAGGAAATCCAGGGCCCTGATGTAAGCTACTGCAAAGTTGTAAGCGGCGGAAAAGACATAAAGAAATGTCTGGACAACGGCACTCCTCTTCTTATAATCTCAAGACACTGACCCATTTGAAGTAACCTATGAAAAAGATTTTATTGATTGCGACGGTATTTCTGGCCGTTGCCTTTCAGGCCTATGCCGGAGATTACCTTACAAATACTAACCAGAGTATCAGATTTCTCAGAAACCCATCTCGCACGGGAGCTATTGGCATAGACGGAGTGTATTACAATCCGGCGGGAGTTTCTTTCCTTAAGGAAGGGTGGCTTTTCCAGTTCAACTGGCAGAGTCCTCACCAGAAGAGAAACGTATATTCCAATTACGGCCCGCTTTATGGGGCTAACTATCTGAATCCAGGCATCGCCGAGGCTGACGGTTCTTTCAGCCGCAAGTTCACAGGCAGGGTGGATGTTCCTATCCAGCCATCCCTGTTTGCTGTGTACAATACAGGAGACTGGTCTTTCCAGTTCGGTTTCGGAATCCTTGGCGGAGGCGGAGAGTGCAAGTTCAAGGAAGGAATCGGATCCTTTGAAGCCCTTGTGGGCCAGATAGGTATGCAGAAAATGGGTGCGGCCTTCGGAGGGTACAGCCTAAACCAGCATGTAGAGGGAAAGTCTTTCTATTACGGGGTAACAATGGCGGCAGCCCGCAAAATCGGCGACAAGTTGAGCGTCAGTCTGGGACTGAGAGGAATCTTTGCTTCCAACCATTTCAAGGGAGGAGTTGACGACATTACTTTCCGTACCATACGCGGAGATATCATCAATGCAGACAACAACTATGTCCTTGACTGCAGGCAGAGCGGATTCGGCATTTCTCCTATAATCGGATTGGATTTCCGTCCAAACCAGTATTTGAATCTGGCTCTGCGATATGAGTTCAGGACGCATCTGGAAGTGGAAAGCAAGGCCAAGAACAATGATGCCTTTAACACACTGGCAGCCGGTCAGCCTGTTTTCTCCAAATACCTTGACAAGGCCAAGCACAATGCCGATATGCCTTCCATGCTGGCTTTCGGAGCTGAGGTCAGTCCTCTTCCTTACCTGAGGATAGATGCCGGATACAACCATTATTTCGACCTTGATACAAAGCAGTGGAACACAGATCTGCTCAAGGATACCGATGAATTGACTTTCGGAGTTGAATTCGATGTCACAAAGCGCATAGAGGTTAGTGCCGGCATCCAGCAAACCATGTATCACCAGAAGGAAGACAATTATTCAGACATGAATTTCAACCTTGACTGCACGTCTTACGGATTTGGAGTAGGGGTGAAGGTGTCGGATAATGTTACCCTTAACGCATCTTACTTCACTTCTAGATATAAGGACCATACCAAGAAGCAGACTACCGGATACTCTATCTACAGTCGCACCAATACTGTTTTTGGTATTGGAGTTGATTTCAGTTTTTAGACAAAAAGTTTAGCCGCTCTATAGTTTCTGTGGGCAGAAAAGATTATCTTTGAGGTAACATATAATTTGCGATATGAGTACCATAATGATAATCGAACTGCTCATAGTGCTTGCGGCACTTTATGTCGGTTCCCGTTATGGCAGCCTTGCCTTGGGCGCAATCTCCGGAATAGGCCTTGCCATCCTGGTTTTCGGCTTCGGGATGAAGCCCGGAACTCCACCCACAGACGTAATTTACATAATCATCGCGGCAGTTACCTGCGCCGGAACGCTTCAGGCTTCCGGGGGTATGGACTGGATGATCCAGATTGCGGAGAAAATGCTCAGGAAGCATCCTGGCAACATCACGTTCCTGGCTCCAATAACCACTTTCTTTCTCACTGTTCTGGTGGGGACGGGCCACGTGGTATATACCCTGATGCCTATCATCTGCGATATTGCCCTTAAGAAAAATATCCGTCCGGAAAGGCCTTGCGGAGTTGCTTCCATTGCCTCCCAGGTGGGTATAACCTGCTCACCGATAGCTGCAGCCGTGGTTGCGTTCGTGACAATTTCCAATGCCAACGGTTTTATGGTTTCCATCCCTCAGGTGCTGATGATTACAATTCCGGCCTGCCTTTGCGGCCTTATCTGCGCTTCCCTTTATTCCTATCGCAGAGGAAAAGACCTTGACAAAGACCCTGAGTTCCAGAAAAGAAAATCTGATCCCGAGACCTACAAATACATGTACGGCAACAGTGCCACCACTCTTGACAAAAAGATAAGCAAGAGCGCCAAGGCTTCCGTATATGTGTTCCTTGGGGCTTTGCTGGTAATAGTGTTCTTTGCTTTCTGCCAGATGATTCACGTGGACAAGAACGGGGAGAGCATTACACTTGCCCAGCACATGGGAATACCAAAGATGAACATAATCATCCAGATTATTATGCTGACAGCAGCTGCCGCCAACATAATGTTCTGCCGTGCCGAACCTAAGAAAGCTGTGGGTGGAGCAGTTTGGCAGAGCGGAATGGTTGCTGTTGTGGCTATCTATGGAATTGCTTGGCTGGCAGATACTTATTTTAGCAACTATCTGGACCAGATGAAGCTAATGCTGGCAGACCTTGTATCAAACTATCCGTGGTCTATCGCTTTCGTTTTCTTCCTTGTGAGCGTGCTCATCAATTCCCAGGGGGCAGTGGTTGTGGCCATGCTTCCTCTGGCATATGAGCTTGGTATTGCGGGTCCTGTGCTTCTGGGTATTCTTCCTAGCGTTTACGGATACTTCTTCATTCCAAACTACCCGTCGGATATCGCAACTGTCAATTTCGACCGTAGCGGCACTACCGTTATAGGAAAGTACCTGCTGAATCACAGCTTTATGATTCCTGGCCTGATTTCCGTATCCGTTTCAACGATAATAGGCTATCTGCTAACCTCTACGGTGTTTGCCGGGTATTTTGCAAGTTACATTCAATAAGACATTATATGCGCAGAATTTTCCTTGTTTTTTCCGCCCTTTTGGCACTGTCTGTATTCCAGACTGCAGAGCTGTCAGCTCAGGCAAAGGTAATAGCCCATCGGGGGCACTGGAATGTAAATGAAACTGGAAATGGTAATACTCAGACACCTCAAAACTCCCTTGCTTCATACAAGGCTGCGGATGAGATAGGGGCCTGGGGTTCAGAGTTTGACGTGAATCTGACATCAGACGGCGGGCTGGTGGTATGCCACGGTCCAAAGATTGTTTCCCTGGCAGACGTTCAGAAAGAGACCTTCGCAACTGTAAGGAACGAGCGTCTTTCTAACGGAGAGGCGGTTCCTTCTCTTGACGATTATCTGTCGCTGATTAAAAAAAGCAAGATCCGCCCTATACTTGAGATAAAGGAGGATAATCGAGATAAGAGTTCATATCTTCCTGCTTTTGAGAAAGTTGCGGTGGCCCTTAAAAAGCACCGCATAGACATGTCCAATATCACGATTATCTCATTTAGCCTGGAAGTGTGCAAGGCTGCAGCCAAGAAGTATCCTGGCACAATGGTTCAGTATCTGGGAGGAGAGAAATCTCCGGAGGAGCTTAATGCCCTTGGCATCAAGGGATTGGATTATCACTTTTCGGTTTTGACAAACATCCGGACTGGGTGGAGAAAGCTCATGCTCTTGGAATGGAGGTCAATGTCTGGACAGTGGACAAGAAGCGGGACATGAAGCGTATGCTGGCTCTTGGAGTGGACCAGATAACAACAAATTACCCGGTTCTGGCACAGCAGATTATAGATGGTACACTGCCAAAGAAAGTTCTTGTGATCGGAGCCCATCCGGATGATCCGGAGACCGGTTGCGGGGGAACCATGATTCTGATGAAAAAGGCGGGATATGATGTTACGTGCGTATATCTTACTAGGGGAGAGGCCGGTATACAGGGAAAGAGCCATGAGGAGGCTGCAAGAATAAGGACAGAAGAAGTAAATAACGCCTGCAAGGTGACAGGAGCCAAGCATATATTCCTGTCTCAGATAGACGGCCAGACGGAGGTAAACAAGGCCCGATATGACGAGATGTTCAAGCTCATCCAGGATGAGGATCCCGACATTGTGCTGACTCATTGGCCAATAGACGGGCACCGGGATCACCGCGTATGCTCCGTTCTAGTCTACGACACGTGGAGGAGAAGCGGCAGAAGCTTTGACCTTTACTATTTCGAGGTTATGACCGGTACACAGACTCAGAATTTCCAACCGACTGATTATGTGGATATTTCTTCTGTCGTAGAAGAAAAGCACAAGGCCTGCTGGTGTCATGTTAGCCAGGATATGCCGCCGCTTTTCGAGGGTTGGCATACTCCTATGGAAGTCTTCCGCGGCATCGAAAACCGCTGTAAGGCCGCCGAGGCATTTGTACGCCAGAGCAATGGCAACCGTATTTTTGACAACAAATAAAAACTAGTAGATATGGATAACGAAGGTAAAGACAAGACTTCCCAGATGATTACAAAGTATCTGTTTGCTACTTTGCTGATTCTGATACTCTGGGGTGTGCTTCAGTTTGTCAAGATGCAGATCAGTGACAGGGAAGATTACATGCAGCAGACACTGGACGAGGTGGGAAACACCTGGTCTACAGCCCAGCTACTGGGAGGTCCTGTAATAATGTATGACCGTATTTCTTATGACTCCCTGACAGTCAAGTCTTCTAAAGGCAGGGACTCTCTGGTTCTTAAAAAGAAAGAAAAGACTTTTGCCATCTATCCTGAGAATATGGATGTCAAGTGCAATGTAGACAACAAAAGCCTTCACCGGGCCATCTATGATGTAAACGTCTATAATGCAAATGTCAAATTTTCAGGTAATTATATTATTCCGGACAATTTCTTCGATGGCTCTGTACAGAACATTAAGGTAAGAATGTCCGTCTCAGACCTGAAGGGGATTTATGAGCAGGTTTATTTTAATCTCGATACTGCAAAGTATCTGCTTGAACCAGATTTCTCCAGTGCAAAAGGAGAAGTAGTTGAAGTAGTAGAATCAGATGATTTGGAAGATTATATCAATTCTTCTATAGGACGGCATGATAGGGACAACAAGAAAGATAAATCCCCTAAGCTTGGACACGAAAGGTTAATTTCTCCAATTGCCATTGTAAAAGGCAGTTCCAGCGTTCCATTCAAGCTTGACCTCGCCATAAAAGGCACCAATTCCCTGAGTTTTTATCCTGTAGGAGACGCCACCACTGTAGAGGTTAATTCCAAGTACAAAGACCCGAGTTTCAAGGGTGACTTCCTCCCTATAGACAGAACCGTTACGGAAGATGGTTTTACTGCAGTCTGGAAAGTCCTTAAGATTAACAGAAACAATCCATATAAAGTGAAGTTCGGAGTTGAGCTGATTCAACCTGTCACCCAGTACCAGAAGTCCGACAGAAGCACAAAGTATGGTATTTTTATCATAATACTTGTATTCCTGGCCGGTATTGTGGTTGAGCTTATTACAAAGAGAAACATAAATATTCTCCAGTACTCGGTGATAGGTTTGTCTCTGGTACTGTTCTATCTCCTGCTTTTGTCTTTCTCCGATTTCATCTCGTTCGGATTAGCTTACCTGATAGCGTCAGTCATGACAACGTTGGCTCTGACGGCATATTTCAGGGGAATTCTCAAGCACAAGTCCGCATACATACTTGGAGGTCTGGTTTTCCTGTTTTTCATGATAAGTCTTGTCATGATGCAGATGCAGGTTTACTCCCTGCTTACCGGCTCTCTGATACTCTTTGTAATACTCTGTGTAATAATGTATCTGACAAGAAATATGTCTCCGTCTAAGGATGAGTTGGAGAATAGTGCGAAAGTCAATAAATAATCAAACGATATGAAGAAACTCTTGTATTTAATTGCATTTGCGGGATGTGCAGCAATGCTGCTGACTTTTTGTAAAAACAATGCTCCCAAAACAGAGGGAACAGATCCTGATACAGAGGCGGCGATCAAAGCCGCTGAAGAGGCTGAAGCCAACGGCATAATGGAACAGACTCCGTCTGCCTCTTCAGACACTCTTGATGTTATGAACCTTTACGCTACCGCCGATAACCTGACAATTACGCCTCCCGGGCTTATCAGGGAAACTAAAGATGCCCTCAGCGGAGAGGCGATTGAGATTGATGTTACCAAGGCCTGGAGGAAGCTGAGCATCGTGGTTCCGGGGCAGAAAACATCCGATGTGCCTGACATGAAAGCCATTCTAAAGGCAATCGCAGAGGTTTATCCTATGCGGATGCTGCTGGATTGTTTGAACGGCAATACCAAGGCTACCGTTGTTGAAGATGAAACCAATCATTTCATTTCCTATGTAGAGGATTTCTATGAAAATGCGGACTACGTAGATAATTTCCGGCTCAAAGCCTGGCAATTCTTTGCGGATGAAACCTGGGCCGTAGGCTTTGCATACCACAGGCTATGGGACGGAGACGATGGAATAGGGGTTTATCAGAACCTGATGTTCTGGAAGTATGACCCTAAAACAGACAAGGTTCTCAGACCGCTTCCAGATACCGATGAGTATTATCTTCCGGTTTATACACCTCAGAGAGGTCTGGTTGTTTTCCATGCAGATAACGACAACATTGACTTTGACGGTGGCGCCGATCCTAGCCTCTTCTGGAAGTGGACCGGCCACTGGTTTGATTCCTCCGCCAACCATTAACTGGCATTCTGCAGGCTAATAGTCTGACAGATAGCGTATTAAAGAAACATACCCCTGGCTTTAAGCTGGGGGTATGTTTGCGTAATGAACTGACTGTATGTCAGTTATCTTGCAGGACTACTTACTATAATCATAAAATCCTTTGCCGGTCTTGCGGCCGAGGAGGCCTGCGCGTACCATCTTCCTGAGAAGAGGATGTGGACGGTACTTGCTGTCTCCGAACTCGTTGTAGAGAACTTCCATGATAGCAAGGCAAACATCCAGGCCGATGAGGTCTCCTAGTGCCAGAGGACCCATTGGATGGTTTGCGCCCATCATCATTGCGGCGTCTATTTCCTCCTTGGTGGCAATGCCGTCTGCCAGGATTCCAACTCCCTCGTTTACAAGAGGAATCAGGATTCTGTTTACTACAAAGCCAGGAGCCTCGTTAACGGAAACAGGGCTCTTGCCGATAGCCTTTGCTATCTCCACAACCTTGTCGTGTACCTCAGGAGAAGTGAGCTGACCCTTGATAACCTCTACCAGTTTCATCAGTGGAACCGGGTTGAAGAAGTGCATTCCAATCACGTTTTGAGGGCGGGATGTAAATGCTGCTATAGCTGTAATACTCAGCGATGATGTATTGGAAGCCAATATGGCTTCAGGCTTGCAGACCTTATCCAGAGTCTCCCAGATTTCTTTCTTTACAGCCATATCCTCGGCTACGACCTCTATTACGAGGTCTGCGTCCTTGAGGTCCTCATAATTGTAGGTGTCCTTGATTCTGGCGATAATCTCGTCTTTTACACTTGCCTCCATCTTTCCCTTCTCAACACTTCTGTTGAGGAATTTCTCGATGGCTTTGTGTGCTCTTGCAAGAGATGCCTCGCTGCGTCCCTTGAGGAGAACGTCGTGGCCGGCGGTAGCGAATGCCTGTGCTATGCCATGACCCATTGTTCCGTTTCCAACAACTGCAACTAACATTGTACTAAAGTTTTAAATTGTTAATGGTTATAATGTGTGTTATTTGTTTTTCCATTCGGCAGGCCTCTTCTCGAAGAATGCCTTCATGCCTTCCTTCTGGTCTTCCGTAGAGAAGCAGAGGGCAAAGAGATCGTTCTCTATGGCGATGGCCGTGTCTATATCTGTCTGCATTCCGCGGTTGATGGCTTCCTTGCTGAGCCTTACTGCGATAGGGGCGTTCTTTGCAATGGTCTTAGCCAGTGCCAGAGCCTCGTCCATAAGCTGTTCCGGTTCTACAACCCTGTTGACCAGGCCAATCCTGAAAGCCTCGTCTGCTGTGATGGCCTTTGCTGAGTAAATCAGTTCTTTTGCACGGCCTTCCCCAACTATTCTAGGAAGCCTCTGAGTGCCTGAGAAACCAGGAGTTATGCCCAGTCCCACCTCCGGCTGGCCGATCTTGGCCTTGGAGGAGGCTATG
>JAFZMA010000228.1 GCA_017551215.1 Bacteroidales bacterium
GATTTTCAATCTTTTCATATTACTAAAGTTTTGTGTTAATTTCATAACTTTGAAACTGCTTGTAAAAGTATTAAAAATGGGAGTGCAAAACAAGACGGCAATAGACAAAATAGTTGTGTGCCCGGATAAGTTCAAGGGCGGACCAGACTCTCTTTCAGTCTCTTGCGCCATTAAAAGGGGCATAGAGGGCTACTTGTCTCAGCGATGCGGAATTTCTTCCGTCTTTTCGGAGGCCCCAATCATCCGCTGCATTGAAATGGCCGACGGAGGAGACGGCAGCGCCCGCCTTTTCGGGAAACTCTGCAATGCGCGCGAGGTTTTTCTCAGGGCCTGCGGACCTTTAGGAGAAGAGGTGGAGACCTCTTATATGCTCTGCGATGGTCCGTCTCCGATATCCCCGCACCCGTCCGCCTTTATAGAATGCGCCCGGATTTGCGGCCTTGCCATGGTTGAGGAGGGGTTGAGAAACCCGTTGAAAACCACAACGTTTGGCCTTGGACAACTTGTTCTGGATGCCATTGGGAAAGGGGCTGAGACAATATGCGTGGGACTTGGCGGAAGCGCCACAAACGATCTGGGAACGGGCATGCTTCAGGCCCTGGGTTTTGAAATGGGGCTTGGGTCCTCAGTCAAAGCAACAGGCGGAACGCTAGGAAGTATCAAGGCCATTGGAGAAATCGGAGACAAGGAACTGAAGAAAAAGTTGGCATCCGTCAAGTTCTTGATAATAAACGATGTGGACAACCCGCTTCTTGGCCCTCGCGGAGCAACATACGTTTACTCGGCCCAGAAAGGCGCGGACGAAAAGTCTATGGCCCGGATGGAAAAAGATGCGGACAGTCTTCTGGACAGGATAAGCCTTGTTTCCGCTTCCGGCAAAACAGCGCGCCAGACATCTTTGCAGGAGGGTGCGGGGGCTGCCGGGGGCTTGGGCTTTGCTTTCATGCATTTCCTGGGCGCCGGGAGCGAGAGCGGCTTTTCTTTCTTCGGCAACCGCCTCCAGGGCCTGACATCGTTGATAGAAGAGGCGGACCTGCTGATAAGCGGAGAGGGAAGCGTGGATTCCCAGAGCCTGATGGGGAAGGTGGTGGGCGGCGTATGCCGGGCCATTAAACTGTCGCAGAGGAAAAAAGAAAAGAGCCTTATGCTTTTCTGCGGAGAGAGCAGACTGGGTATAGAGGAGCTGGCCCAGGCAAGCGGGTGCAAACGTGTGGCAATACAGAAACTTTCTGATATTGAGCCGGATATAAGGAACAGAATAGGACGTGAGATTCCGCTGCTTGAGAAGGAAGCCTTCCTGTCTGCAAAGGAATTGGACACTACTCTATAGGAAGAGGGCGTTTTTTTTCTTAATTTTGGCGTCTTGAATTTGAAATAAGCAATCAAAAATCAATAACAATGAAGACATACGAAACCAAAAACGTAAGGAATGTCGTTCTGCTGGGTAGCCCTAAGTCGGGCAAGACAACCTTTGCGGAAAGCATGATGTTCGAGGGCAAGGTCATAGACCGCCGTGGCTCTATCGAGGGCAAAAACACAATGAGTGACAACACCGAGATAGAGCAGATTTATCAGAGATCCATTTACTCCACACTTTTGTACACAGAGTACAA
>JAFZMA010000229.1 GCA_017551215.1 Bacteroidales bacterium
CAGGGAGACATAGAGCAGGTTTGGGCAGACCCTCGCAAGGCGGAAAGAGAACTCGGCTGGAAGGCAGACACCCCTATAGAGGACGTCCTCCGTTCCGCCTGGAACTGGCAAAAAACATTAGAATAGCACTTACTTCCCCAAGAGCTTAATAAGCCACTTCAGTGGCCGGCACGGAGTGCCGTTATCCCCTTGAGGGGCGCAGGGGTGGAAATAAACGTACAGGTTTATTGCTACTGAGCTATAAACCTGTACGTTATCTGGCCTAATTGAGGCTCTGGAGCGGTATCGCTCTTGGAGAAGCGGGAGCGTTTTGCCGCATCCAAGGCGGCGTTTCTTATGCAGTCGTCCGCAACTGATGCATCGGGCACAACCTGGGCCTTCTGGACATAGCCGTTACGCCCCACGTAAATCTGGATTGTAACGTCTCCGCCGCCGCGGCATTTATAGACCGGAATAGGCAGGGAAAACGCCCTGCGGCCTTCCAGCACCCAATAGAGCACTGAAGGGCCCTTGTAAGCGGGAGTTTCGGGCTTTTTCTCCTCATATTTGGCTGCGGATGGAACATCGTCCACGCCGTCTGTCGGCATTTGGGCTGCTTCCTTGATTCTTTGCTGAAGATCCTCGGCATCCTTGTAGAGTTTGTCCGCGTCCGTGTTGCGGTCATCCTTGAGCTGGGTGTTGCGGGAAACGGCTACGGCCCTGTAGGTTGTAACGGGGCGGCCGGCAATCTGGTCTTCAAGCTGGCTGTGGGCCAAAGCCTTGATTTCCTCCTGCAGGCGTTCCTGCTCTTCCTGCCGTTCCTTGGCTATCTGGCCTTCTGAATCGGTGACAAAAGAAATCTCCCCTTTCCTGACAGTGGAAATGGAAACTATGAGAAGTATGATAACAATTATCAGGTGAAAGATGATAGTCAGGTAAATACCTGCCCGCCGGCTCAGTTTGTCCGATTTGGCAAACCGTTCCAGATCTTCATCCGATATGAAAGACTTTTCTTTCATCCATTACTCGCCCCTTGTCAGGAGAGCCTTCTCGATGGTTGCAATTATGATGCTGATAGCCACCCTGTTGTGTCCGCCCTGAGGAACTATGATGTCTGCATACCTCTTGCTTGGCTCAATGAACTGAAGGTGCATCGGCTTTACGGTTTCCTGGTAGCGCTTGAGTACCTGCTGGATGGTCTTGCCACGCTCTTCAATATCTCTCTGGATAACCCTTCCCAGACGGTCGTCGGCATCAGCGTCCACAAAGATGGAGATGTCGAACAGCTTCCTGAGTTCCTCGTTGGTGAAGACCAGGATTCCCTCCACAATGATGATAGTGGCCGGCTCCACGTGAACAGTCTCAGTAGTTGAACGAGAGCAGGTTATGTAGGAATAAACCGGAGACTCGATTGCCTGTCCGGAGCGAAGCTTCTGAAGGTCCGACACCAGAAGGTCCCAGTCTATGGAGTTTGGATGGTCGAAGTTGTTAGCCGCCTTCTGCTCCGGGGTCAGATGGCTGCTGTCTTTGTAGTAGGAATCCTGGGAGATTACCGCTACGTCTTCCTCCTTGAGGAGGTTCTTGATTTTTCTTACGACCGTTGTCTTGCCGGAACCTGTTCCGCCGGCTATTCCTATGATTAACATACCTATGTTGTTTTGTTTGCTTTCAGGAAAATGTCTTTCTTTTTAGAATTCAGCATTCTTTGGAGTCCTCGGGAACGGAATCACATCGCGAATGTTCTGCATGCCGGTAACGAACAGAAGCAGACGCTCGAATCCCAGACCGAATCCTGCGTGAGGGCAAGTTCCCCAGCGTCTGGTATCCAGATACCACCAGAGGTTCTTTGTATCCATGCCCA
>JAFZMA010000230.1 GCA_017551215.1 Bacteroidales bacterium
AGTTCCAGAGTGCTTTCCTTTTCTTCTTCCTTTTTATCTGAAGACGGGAAAATCCTGTCCAGGTTCATTGTGGAATCCGTTTCATAGATCAGGTTGAATACTCCATCGCTGAGCATTAAGGAATTGACTGTGCGCCTCTTGTCAAGCAGACCTCTGAGGGAAATCTGGGCGTCGAGTAACCGGGCGCTTACGAGAGTGTCTTTGGAAACAATAGAGAAGTCCTTGACTGTCACACGGTTGAAGAAACGGATGTTGACATCTCCAATGTTGACGTCTGCATCTATGTCTTTTGTAAGGGACTTTACAATGGACTGCGTGATCTTTGTCTGCACGTAAGGAATCTGGAGCGTGAGGTACGCAACCATAAGAAGGCACAGCAACACTACAACTGTCCATCCCAAGTATTTGCCTATCCTGATCATCAGATTCCTGCCGAATATTATTGAAAACCTACAAATTTAACTAAAAACTCATTAGATTTGCACATTGCAATTTATGAACGGACACAAAGGAGACATAATACTCGGAATTGAATCTTCCTGTGACGACACTTCCGCCGCAGTGCTAAGGGATGAATATCTGCTTTCCAGTGTGATAGCATCCCAGAAAGTGCATGAAAGATGGGGAGGTGTTGTGCCGGAACTCGCGTCAAGGGCTCATCTTATGAACATTGTTCCCGTTGTGGACCAGGCTCTTGCGGATGCGGGACTTACTATGGACGATGTGGATGCCATTGCATTTACAAGAGGTCCCGGGCTGCTGGGCTCCCTTCTTGTGGGTACCAGCTATGCTAAGGGACTGGCTATATCTACTGGCAAACCGCTTGTGGAAGTTAATCACCTTCAGGGACATATACTGTCTTGTCTGGTTAAGGAGGAAGGAAGGGAGAACATTATTCCGGAGTTTCCGTTCCTTACTCTCCTGGTTTCCGGCGGACATACCCAGATTGTGAAAGTCAACGGTCATTTCGAGTTTGAGATCCTGGGCCAGACCATAGACGACGCTGTTGGAGAGGCTTTTGACAAGTGTGCCAAGATGATGGGGCTGGGATATCCAGGAGGCCCGATAGTGGACCGCCTTGCAAAGGAAGGCAATTGCAACGCCTTCAAGTTCAACCTTCCTAACGTGGGAGGCCTGGATTACAGTTTCAGCGGAATCAAGACTTCCCTTTTATATTTCCTCCGCGACAGGCTCAAGGAAGATCCGGATTTCATTGAGAAAAACAAGGCCGATATCTGCGCCAGTTTCCAGAAAGCCCTGATAGACATATTGATGAAGAAGCTTGTCCTTGCCGTGAGGCAGACCGGAATCAGGCAGGTGGCAATTGGTGGCGGCGTGAGTGCCAACAGCGGGCTGAGAAAAAGAATCGCTGAGGAAGGAAAGAAGAGGGGATGGAAGACTTTCATTCCTGAATTCAGGTTCACCACGGACAATGCCGCTATGATTGCAATCAGCGGGCTGTTCAAGTATCGCAGAGGAGAATTCTGCTCCCTGGACAAGCCTTCCGTTCCCCGTTTAAGCCAGATGCTATGAAAGAGACGGATATATCCTTTTCGGTTTCTGAAAAGCGGGACAATGCTTCCCTTGCCGACAAGTGTGCCAGGGCTTGCGGGGTTACTAAAGATAAAATAGCTCATATTCAGCCACTAAGACGCAGCATAGATGCCCGCGCAGGCAAGATTTCCTTCAAGTACAGGGTTCAGATTTATTTTAAGGGAGAGAGGACTTACCAGCCTTTCAAGGTTGCACCGTATCTGGATTGCTCTAAGGGAGAGAAGGTTATCGTAGTGGGTGCCGGTCCGGCTGGTCTTTTTGCTGCTCTGACTTTGCTCCAGAGGGGAAAGTGTCCGGTTATCCTGGAAAGGGGAAAGGACGTGCATGCCAGAAAGAGGGATACGGCCAGGCTCATGCTTCAGCAGATTGTGGATCCTGATTCCAACTATTGCTTTGGAGAAGGCGGAGCTGGCTGTTTTTCAGACGGAAAGCTATTTACGCGTTCCACCAAGAAAGGGGATATCCGGGAGGTTCTGTACCAGCTTGTTGAATTCGGGGCAGACCCTTCTATCCTGATAGACGCTCATCCTCACATTGGCAGCAACCGCCTTCCGCAGATAATGGAGAATATCAGAAACTGCATCATTTCTCATGGTGGAGAAGTGCATTTCAATACCAGGGTTACAGACCTTGTTCCTCCTCAGGGTGAGAAAGATATGTGGAGAGTAAGATGTGTGGAAAGGCTGGGAGACGGACTTAAAGAAGAGGAATTCCAGACAGGGAAAGTGATTCTTGCCACGGGCCATTCCGCAAAGGATATCTACAGCCTGTTCTATGAAAGGGGATGGGAACTTCAGGCAAAGGGATTTGCGCTGGGAGTCAGGGCAGAGCATCCGCAGAGCCTGATAAATGATATCCAGTATCACGGAAAATACCAGAAGAGCCTTCCCGCAGCCGAGTATTCCCTTGTTGGACAGGTAGAAGGAAGGGGAGTGTTCTCCTTCTGCATGTGCCCTGGCGGAATACTTCTTCCGTCTGCCACATCTCCAGGCGAGGTGCTTCTGAACGGAATGAGCAATTCGGAAAGAAATTCCCCGTGGGCCAATGCCGGAATAGTAACCAGTATTGAGCCGGAAGATGTTGAGGAATTCGAAGAGTGGGGGCCGCTCAAACTCTTGAAGTTCCAGGAGAGCGTGGAAAAGGGAATCTTCCTACATAATGGCGGATGCCTCAAGGCTCCGGCACAGAGAATGGATGATTTCTGCAGGGACAAACTTTCTGCAGATCTCCCTGCGACTTCCTATAAAATAGGGGCTTATTCTGCCAAACTCAGCGATGTTCTTCCTGCTCAGGTGTATCAGAGACTCAGGCGGGCATTCCCTCTGTTCGACAAAAAAATGAGAGGCTATTACACCTCTCAATCTTTGCTTCTTGCCACGGAGAGCAGAACTTCTTCTCCAGTCAGGATTCCTAGGGATAGCGAGACTCTTCAACACGTTTCCCTGAGAAATCTCTATCCTTGCGGAGAAGGTGCCGGTTATTCGGGCGGTATAGTTTCTTCTGCCCTGGACGGCATCAACGTTGCCCGCAAGATCTAATCGCTGAGCATTCTAATGATGGTGATGGCATCCGCCGCCACAGCTTGAACAGTCGTCGTGTGAGCAGTCATGAGGCAGCTTTTCTCCGTAAAGCCCCTCGTCCAGTTCTTTCTGGGTAGCTTCTCTTACGCTCTCAACCTTACCTGAGAAGTTCAGTTTTTCTCCTGCCAGAGGATGGTTGAAGTCCATAGTTACCTTGTTTTCTATTGCCTTGACTTCCTTTACGATACCGTTCATGCGATGGCCTTCCTTGTCCTGCATAGGGAGGATGTTTCCCACCTTGATGACTTCAAAGTCAATCTTGCCGTCAATCTCGAAGATGTTAAGCGGCAGATCTACAATCATCTGTGGATTTACCTGTCCGTATGCGTCTTCAGCCTCAAGCTCGAACTCGAAGAGGTCTCCAGGTTCCTTATCCAGGACGTTAGCCTCGAATTTTGGCAGCAGCATTCCGCTTCCAAAGATGAATGTCAGCGGCTCCTCTGCCGTAACTTTCTCTATTTCACGTCCGTGAACCTTGAGTATGTAACTCAGGCCAACTACTTTGTCTTTTGCGATTTTCATATTATTGCATTATTGGATTATCTTATCCGTTTGCCCCATTTCCAGACCTTGTATCCGATGGCGGCTACAAAGATAGAAAACAAAGGCGATATATAGTTGAACAGGCAGTACGGAGCATAGACCAGAGTTGGCACCCCAAGAACTCCCGCCTGCATTGCTCCGCAAGTGTTCCATGGAATGAGTACGGAGGTAACAGTGGCCGAATCTTCAATGGAGCGGCTCAGAAGTCGGCCTTCATATCCCTTGTCCGCATACAGTTTGCGGAGCATGTTTCCGGGAACTATGATTGCCATATATTGCTCGCTTAGAGCCACATTGCAGAATACGCAGGTTGCCATTGTGGTTGTTACCAGAGATACTGTATTGCGCATGAGCTTTTCCAGTTTCTCTGTAATTGTCTGTATGAATCCGCCGGCTTCCAGCATGCCGCCAAATATGGTTACGCTTATTATCAGCCATACGGTATTCAACATTCCGGCTATTCCGTTTGTGGAGGCCAGGGAAGTAAGCATATCGTTAGGGGCGGTTATATCCACGTGAGAACTCATCAGCTTTATTGGCGCGTAAAGGAATGTCTCCCAGCTCATGCTGTCGAACGGGCTTATCTGGGATATGATCTGTGGCTGAACAAAGCAGGCAATCACGGAAGCGAATATTGCACTCAGAAGGAGGGTCAATATCGGCGATATCTTCTTAACCATCAGGAAAATGGTAAAGGCCGGAATAAGCAGAAGCCACGGAGATACATTGTATGTTGCTGATATATCGGCCATCTGGGAATGAACGTCAAGAGCAGTTTCCTTGGCGGCGGATGCTCCTACAAAAGCAAAGATTATCCCAGTAACAATTACTGCCGGAACATTTGTAATGAGCATGTACTTGACATGATCATAGAGCTTTACACCTGATATGCTGGCAGCCAGGTTTGTGGTATCAGAAAGAGGGGAAATCTTGTCTCCAAAATAAGATCCGGAAATGATAGCACCTGCCAGCCATCCGGGATGAAGCCCGAGTATGCTTCCTGCACTCATCATGGCCACTCCAATTGTTCCGATTGTAGTCCAGGAGCTTCCTATCATCAGGGAGATGATTGCCGTAAACACAAAGATAACTATAAGGAATACAGAAGGATGTACAAGCTGAAGACCGTAATATACCAGAGAAGGAACCACTCCGCTCTGCACCCACGATGCCGTTAGCGCACCAATCATAAAGAGTATGAATATTGCGCTTCCCGCGTTCCTTAGGTTCTTGAGCATTGCATCCTCAATCTTCTCCCAAGGAACCTTGAGCGCGTACATGGCTATAAGTGAGCCAACTGCAGCCGCAAACACCAAAGCTGTCTGCGCCGGACCGGAAGTGAGGTCTCCTCCAAACAGTTTTGAGCCTATGATTATTATCCCCACCAGTATTGCTACGGGCAAAAGGGAAAGGGCAAGTCCAGGTTTTTTCATTATTCTGATTCCTGATTATTGTCTTCCAATTTTATAAGCAGAAGAGAAGAGGCCTTGTCTCCTTCCTTAAGTTCCAGAGTCAGATTGAATGTGCCTTCTTTACTCTGGCTATGGGTGTAAAGTTTCTCCCAGCAGTTTTCACCTGGAGCGTTCGCCTTAACCTTATCTCCTGTTACCCAGCGATATACCTCATAATCTCCGGCAGGGAGGTTCTTGTGCTTGAATGTAACTGAAGCCCCGTCTTTTTCTGCCACGTAATACTTATCGCCTAGATAAATGTGGTCATAATCCTCCATCTTCTCGCATTTAGAAGCCTTGTGTGGCTCAGCGATGACAATTCTTCCTGCAGTTGCAATGCCCAGATAGTCAGAGACGGCCCAAAGAGTTTTCTTTCCCATCCACTTGAGGTTTTCAAGGGTAACACGCTCTCCCTTGCTATCCCTATTATAATAGCTGTAAGGCGTTTCATGAGTGATGGCAAGAGTGTGCTCGGCGGCATTGTTCCAGAAATAACCCTCAATATATCGCGGAGCCATCATGGAGAAGCTTAGCATATCCGGCAGGAAGAGAGGGTTGTTTTCAATAGTCAGAGATGTAAATGTCTGTTCCTTCTTGAAATACAGAGGGGATGTGCTCTCCTCTGTATGTACCCAGTAGGTCATGTGAGGTGCAATCTGGGAGTGGAAATTCAGGAAAAGATCCAGGTAATTATCCCCGTATGTGGTTGTGTTTATGAAGTTTTTGATGTTCTTGACCTCCGGTCTTGTAAGTGAATCAGGGCGGTCATAATTGATCTCCATATTCACTCCAATGGCATCGCATCTTGAATGTCCAAGAGCAACCCCGTCTGGATTGTTGAACGGAAGTATGTAGAATATTGCATTGTCCCTGAGGCTTCTGGCAAAAGGCGTCGATGAAAGCAATTCCTCTATCAGACCCTCCAGGCACCAGGAACAAGGCGTCTCGCTCGGGTGCACGCGGGCGTGGATGTAGATTCTCTTTTTGCCTTTGTCCGGAATGTTATGGTTGGTCACCATCATCATCTTCATGTCCCTTCCCTGATAGCTCTTTCCAATTGAGTAGATTCTCACGCCATCTCTGTACTGCCACTCGTCCATCATTTCATCCAGATGGGCGTTAGTGTAAGGAATGTAATAAGCCACCCACACGGAATCCCTGTCATATTTCTTCTTTGCGGTATACTTTGCAATCATCTCCTTATCAGGGTCATATCTGAACCATTCCTTGTTGTCGTAACTGTACATAGGAGCCCAAGGGTCAGTATCTGTGAACTTGAGGGTTATTGTCCTGCCTTTGGTTCCGGTCATCAGAAAGTAGAACCATCTGGAGCTTGGCTCAAGCAGCGTGTCAACAGGATTCTCAGGGTCTTTAGCACTTATGATGTTATACACAAGATTTGGCATGAAGATATTGGAACTGTCTGTCAGCTCAGCCTTTCCAAGGCGGCCGCATTCAAAGTTGGAGAAGAATTTCACCTGGGCATTAGCTCCTATGTAAAACATCAGGAGGCTCAATGCAAGGATGATAGCGGTTCTTTTCATATCGTTGTTGTTTTATTTCTTTTTTCTATTTTTCATCTGCTCGGACACGGGGTAGGCGAACAGGGCATAATCGCCGAGGCAAGGATCTTCCGGAAAACACTCCTTCAGGAACGCGGTGATTTCCAGGGCGGTCCTGATATCCGTTGATTTGCGTTCAGTTATTCCTAGGGCCAGCGCAGTCTGGTGCAC
This sequence comes from Bacteroidales bacterium, assembly GCA_017551215.1. The sequence continues at coordinate 6,862 of JAFZMA010000230.1, forward strand.
GTGAACATCCAACGGAATAACCAGATTCTTTGGACTGATGCTTTTCCATAGCCCAAGGTCAACGATTCCATCCCTTCTTACCATCCATCGCCTGAGCATATGGATTTTCTTGTTTGCGCAGTTGCGGTCTTCCTTCTGCCCGTAAATCCTTGTCCTGAACTCATCCGGAGAAAGAATCTCAAGACTGGAATTGCAGTCATAGAATCTCTTGAGATTCCCGCAAATCATTGCAAACTCGCTCCAGCGGATGGTCCTGTGAAGGCTTTCAGGTCCGTTCCTGTACTTTCCTTCCATCACGTATTTATACGGCTTCCAGCCCATCTCGTCCATTGCACGGCCAATATCCCGCACTATCATATTCCTTCTGCCCCAGGCCAGATGAGCCGCTATAACCGCCGCAATCTCAACATCCTTAAGCGTTACCTTATAGTCTTTGGGAACCCGATATCCATCGCTGAGAACAATCCCTTTCATCAGCGATGCAAAATGCCGTGGGAACGCAATTGGATCTTCCACAAACAATGAAGGGCGGTTGCACTCCTTTGCAATCCTCCGTATGTTCTCTATTACCTGCTGCCGGTTTTCCATAAGACTTGTAAAGTTAACAAAAATTACGTCATCTTGCAGAGGTGAAGACTTCTCTAGGGCCTGTGGCCGCCCGTGGCCACATGAACGGGAGGGGCCCACAAGCACAGCGAAGTGGGAGGGATGAGCGAAGCGAAGGCTTCTGAAAAGTCTTCACCTCTGCAAGATATATCATTGATAATCAGCGCTTTAATGTTATTAACCTATAATGTTTTAGCTAGGTTCATATTAGCATTGACCTAATAATCAAACACTTACGTTGCAGGGGTAATCGTATGGTCAGTGCGGTGGATAATAAGGAACTTCAGTGCCCGGCAGAGTAGGCCGCATACCCCTTGAGGGGTGCCGTTAGCGGGGAGATGCTCAAGGATGGCCAAGATTAATTGGACATCTTTGGATGAGCGAAGAGAAGGCTTCTGAAAAGTCTTCGTCCTGCCAAATAAAAAAGAGAGACAGCCCACTGGACTATCTCTCTTTTCAACCTTGCTACGGCAATTACTTTTTCTTGTAACGGCTGTAGAACTTGTCAACGCGGCCGGCTGTATCAACGAGCTTCATCTTACCGGTATAGAACGGGTGGGATGAACTTGAGATTTCTACCTTTACCAAAGGGTAGGTCTGGCCGTCTATTTCAATTGTCTCCTTGGTAGCCTCACAGCTGCGTGTGATGAATACCTCATCGTTAGACATATCCTTGAAAGCTACAAGTCGGTAGGTTTCGGGATGTATA
>JAFZMA010000231.1 GCA_017551215.1 Bacteroidales bacterium
GCCTGCCCCAGGGCAGTGTATTTCTTTATGGCAGAACTCTTCTCCCAGAAAAAGGACTGGACGGTGCGCACTCCCTCCATGATTCTGGAACCCTGAACGGTGCTGTTCCTTACAATCAACACTATACAGGCGGTCTCCAGAGCCACAAACACCAGGAACTTCCCAATGGAGTTGTAGATCAGAGGAGGAAGTTTCATTTCCTTGTCTATCTCATCAGATAAGGTAGGAAGTGCCTCTTGGCCAAGTTCTTAAGAGCTATATTGGTTCCCCTTGCCACAGCTCTCAGAGGATCCTCTGCAACGTGGAACGGAATCTTGAGCTTATCGCTGAGCCTCTTGTCCAGACCTCTTATGAGGGCTCCGCCTCCGCTGAGGTAGATACCTTCCTTAACGATGTCTGCGTAAAGCTCAGGAGGAGTCTGTTCCAGAACCTTTATGATGGTAACCTCCAGCTTTGCCAGGGACTTGTCCAGGCAATGGGCTATCTCCATGGAAGTTACAGGCACGTCTACTGGATAGGCGGTCATGATGTTAGGTCCGCTTACGATGAATGGCTCCGGCGGAGTTTCAAGTTCCGGGATGGCGGCTCCAACGGCTATCTTTATCTGCTCGGCCGTGATTTCTCCAACCTTGATATTGTACTGCTGGCGCAGATACTGCTGAATGTCAGAAGTGAACACGTCTCCTGCAACTTTCAGGCTCTCGTTCCAGACAATGCCGCCCAAAGAAATAACGGCACATTCGGTTGTTCCGCCTCCTATGTCCACAACCATGTGGCCGGAAGGTTTTTCAACGTCCAGTCCAATACCGATAGCGGCGGCCATAGGTTCCAGAAGTATGTAAACGTCTCTTCCTCCGGAATGCTCGGCAGCATCTCTTACGGCTCTGGTTTCCACCTCGGTACTGCCGCTCGGAATTGCTATGACTATTCTCAGGTTAGGCGTAAACAGAGAAGTCCTCTTGTTGTTTATCATCTTGATGAATCCGCGTATCATGTGCTCGGCAGCCTGGAAGTCTGCAATCACGCCGTCTTTCATTGGCCTGATAGTCTTGATGTTAGGATTCGTTCTCTCGTGCATCAGCCTGGCCTGTGTTCCTATGGCCATAGGCTTCTTGGTGTTCATGTCTATCGCGATGATAGAAGGCTCGTCGACCACGATCTTGTCTTTCATGAAAATGACGGTGTTCGCCGTTCCGAGGTCGATAGCAAGTTCCTGTGTCAAAAATGAAAATGCCATATTTCCTTGTCTTTTTCTTTCAGTGTTTGAAATGTCTAATACCGGTCATTACCATAGCCATTCCGTGATTGTTGCAGAATTCTATGCTCTCGTTGTCGCGGATGGATCCTCCCGGCTGGATTACCGCGGTTATTCCGTTCTCAAATGCAATCTCCACGCAGTCCTTGAACGGGAAGAACGCGTCTGAAGCCATTACCGCACCCTTGGTGTCAAAGCCGAAACTGTGGGCTTTCTGGATTGCCTGCTTTAGGGCGTCCACTCTGGATGTCTGCCCCACTCCGCTGGCTATGAGCTGCTTGCCCTTGGCCAGAACAATGGCGTTGGACTTTGAGTGTTTTACCAGTTTGTTGGCAAACAGGAGGTCTTCTACCTTGTCTTTTTCAGGAGCGAGAGTGGTTGCCGGCTTAAGGTCTTCCGGAGTTTCCACGTAAGTGTCCCTCTCCTGCTGCAGGATTCCTCCCAACAGGCTGCGGAACTTTATTCTGGAAAGTTCTACGCCTTTGCTTATCAGTATGATGCGGTTCTTCTTGGACTTGAGGATTTCCAGAGCTTCGTCGCTGTAGGACGGGGCTATTACAACCTCGAAGAATATCTTGTTTATGTCTTCCGCCACATCCTTTTCTATTGGAACGTTGGCTGCGATTATTCCTCCGAAAGCGGAAACCGGATCTCCGGCAAGGGCTTTTGTCCAAGCCTCCAATGAGGTATTTGCGCTGGCGCAACCGCAAGCGTTGTTGTGCTTAATAACGGCAAACGTGGTTTCGTTGAAATCGGAAATCAGTTCAAGAGCCGCCTCCACATCCAGCAGATTGTTGTGGGAGAGTTCCTTGCCGTGAATCTGAACCGGCAAGGAATCTTTGCTTCCGAAGTACACGCCTTTCTGGTGAGGATTCTCTCCGTACCTGAGGCCTCTGGATTCGGTTACAACCTTGTTGAATGCAGGAATTTTTGTGCTGGCATTGAACCAGTTGAAGATGGCGCTGTCGTACGAGGAGGAAACCCCGAATGCCATTGCCGCAAGATATTCTCTCTGCTGCAGGGTTGTCTGGCATCCCTGTTCTTTAAGCAGTTGCAGCAGGAACCCATACTGGGCCTTGGATGGAACTATGGCCACATCTGCATGGTTCTTTGCAGCTGCCCTTATAAGGGAAATGCCTCCTATGTCTATCTTCTCTATGATTTCCTGTGGATAAGCGTTCTTTGCTACATATTCCTCAAACGGATAGAGATCCACAATCACCAGGTCTATAGGCTCTATGGAGAATATGGAAAACTCTTCCATATCCGTAGGGTTGTCTCTTCTTCCCAGAATTCCTCCGAAAACCGCCGGATGCAGGGTCTTTACCCTTCCTCCAAGTATAGACGGATAATGGGTGAGGTCTTCTACCTTTGACACCGGAATGCCATTGCTTTCCAGAAAGGCCGCGGTGCCTCCTGTAGACAGGATTTCCACGCCTCCCTCATGCAGTAAAGTGGCTATCTCAATGATTCCGTCCTTATTGTAGACGGATATAAGAGCTTTCTTAATTTGTTTCACAACCCTTCTTTTTTGGCTAACCACAAATTTAAGAATTCTAAACAAATTCTTCTAATTTTGCAGTGTTAAAAAATCACAAATGAAGTACTATGCAGTAATCACGGCCGGAGGTGTTGGAAAAAGGATGAAGGCGTCTGTTCCAAAGCAGTTCCTTGATCTGGACGGCAAACCCATACTTCTGAGGACAATAGAGCTTTTTACCACGCTGGATTTTCCGGTGGAGATAGTTCTGGTGCTTCCTCCAGCCCACATAGCAATCTGGAAAGACTATTACAACAGGAACAATCTCATGTTTCCGCACACGATAGTTCAGGGAGGCCTTACCCGCTTTCATTCCGTAAGGGCCGCCCTGGAGGTTATTCCAGACGGAGCCGTGGTTGCGGTTCATGACGGTGTTCGTCCTATAGTGCCGCAAGAACTGATTTCAAGACTTTTCAAATATCCCATCGGCGACAATTGTGCCGGTGTGATTCCCGTTATGCCCGTGGTTGAATCCATGAGAAAAAAGGTCTTCTCTGAAGATGGTGCCTTGAGCGGTACAACTCCCGTTATCAGAGAAGATTACATGCTGGTTCAGACTCCTCAGGTGTTCGACTCCACAAGATTGAAAGTGGCATATAAAAAACCGTACTCCCCATCTTTCACAGACGATGCGTCTGTAATGGAGAGTAGCGGTTATAGTTTCGATACCATAGAGGGAAGCAAGTTCAATTTAAAGATCACCACCAGGGATGACCTTAAATTCGCACGCATCCTCCTTGCGGCAGACTAGTATTTTCTCTTGGACTTCCTGTCTTTACGGTGATAGCCCTTTTCCTCAGGGTGATCCTTGACCCATACCTGGCGCTCGATAGCCTGATCCAGGGATACAAGAGTTTCTGTGTCCTGAACACTTGGAATGTTCTGAATGGTGTTAATCAGGATATCCAGAAGGTGATCGTGGTTGAAACAGTACATTTTCAGAAGCAAAGTGTGTCTTCCGGTTACGAAATGACACTCTACAACTTCCGGAATCTTTCTCATAGCCTCGATAACTTCCGGGTATTTGTTTACAGGTGAGAGGTTAACCTCCACAAAGGCGCATACATCCAGGCCAAGCGTAGATGGCTTTACAAGCAGACGGGATCCGGTGATTATGCCCAGGGACTCCATCTTCTTGAATCTCTGATGTATAGCGGCTCCGGAAACTCCACATTCGCGGGCAATCTCCAGGAACGGTGTTCTTGCATTCTTAACCAGAGCAGAAAGAATTTTCTGGTCGGTTTCGTCGATTTGGTACTTTGCCATCTTGTTCGGTTTTATTGTTTTTTATCAACTCTATTGCAAAAATAGAATTTTTGAACAAAAACAGCAAAAAAAATTAAGGTTTGTTATAGAGCGTTGAATTTATTGTAATAGAACAGCCACCTGATAGGCACCTGGGAGTCTACAGC
>JAFZMA010000232.1 GCA_017551215.1 Bacteroidales bacterium
CACAAGAAATTCGAGAGCATGGAGCCTTTCAAGCCGGATATGATTATCACCAACTGCCCTGGTTGCCCATAATTTCTGGACAGGTGGCAGTATGTCATCGCAGAGACAGAAGGAAAGACCTACGGGCAGGATGGGCATGGTATCCCTGTGTTTACATACGAGGAAGTTGCCGGCCTTGTTATGGGCTATGATCCATGGGATCTGGGTCTTCAGACCCATCAGGTCAGCGTGGAGCCTCTGCTGGACAAGATTGGAATTCCTTACGACCCCGCAAAGAAATATCTGGGCAGGAACGGGAAGTTTCTCGGCGAGCCTCAAAAACCACATTGTCTAAAGTAAAGTTATGAAAAACAACATATTAGTCATCGGAGGCGGACCTGCCGGACTGGAAGCCTCCAAAGCATTGTCCCTCATGGGATACAACGTGATTCTGGCCGAGAAGGAAAAGACGCTGGGCGGACATCTAGCAAAATGGGACCGGCTGTTCCCTGACCAGATTCCTGCCAAAGAAGTGCTGGATGGACTGCTGGAAGGAATCAAGGATGTCAAGTGCTTTACAGAAACAGATGTCAACTCCATAAATCTTTTGGACCGTTCTTATAATGCCATGCTTTCCAACGGAATAACCATTCTGGCAGATGCCGTTCTGCTGGCCAGCGGGTTCGATTTGTTCAAGGCGGAGAAGAAGGAGGAGTACGGCTACGGTATATACGAGGGAGTGCTTACAAATTCTGATTTGGAGAAAATGTTCAGGGAAGGCAAAACCTTCTCCCCTGCCCCTAATGCCATCGGATTTGTGCATTGCGTGGGAAGCAGAGACGAGAAAGCAGGCAATCCGGCTTGTTCCAAGGTGTGCTGCGCAACCGCTGTAAAACAGGCGATTGAAACAAAGGAGCTTTATCCTCAGGCTAACGTTTACTGTTTCTATATGGACCTGAGAATGTTCGGCCGCCACTATGAGGACCTTTACCTCAGGGCTCAGAAATCGGGCATCAGGTTCATAAGGGGAAGAGTTAGCGAAGTGGCGGAGACAGCAGACGGAAGGCTGCTTGTAAAGGCGGAAGACACGCTCTCCAGCAAGCCTCTGAAAGTTACCCTGGACCGCCTGGTTCTTATGGCCGGAATGAGGCCGTCGGAATCCGGGCATAGAGTAGGCAGACAGCTGAATCTCAGCGTGGAAGAAGATGGATTCTTCTCTGCCAAGGATGGCCTTGTTTCTTTGCAGAAGAGCAAGCTTCCGGGATTTTTCTACGCCGGAGCGTGCACAGGGCCAAAGACCCTTCCGGACACTCTTCACGAGGCCCGCAGCGCCGCTCTGGAAATAGACCGTTACATTAAAGAAAACTTCAGGAAATGATAGACTTCGGCTTTGGCGTAAACCCCAGTTCGAGAATCAATCTCGACAATGCTGACAAGGAAAAATTCCGCCAGCTTGCCACCTCTGAGCCCGATGTCCTCAAGTGCATTGCCTGCGGTAGCTGCTCTGCTAGCTGCACCGCCACCGCATTTGAAGACACCAGCCTGAGAAGAGCTATCCTCTCCCTCCAGAACGGGCTCAGCGATGACGCATCCAGATTATTGAGCCACTGCATGTTGTGCGGTAAGTGCACCATGGTCTGCCCAAGGGGCATAAACACCCGCCACCTCATATTGTCAATACAAAAAATCTACTCTCTATGATCAGTCTCCTTACAGCTGAAATACATCAGATTACTCCGGAAGGGATCATAGACAGATACCCTAACAGCTACAACCATTTTGTGCTGCCTTTTGTCATTGGCATAACTTTCATACTGATTTACCTTTTCATAGGCCTTATAAGGATACTTTACCACCTGAGCGGAGAAGACAGGATAAAGCTCCTCAAGTCTCTTTTCAATCCGAAAACTGCCTGGAAAAACATCAAGGATATATTCTGCGACTGCCTGCTGCACACCAAGATATGGAAGAGGAAGCCTCTTCTGGGCTATATGCATTCCGCTATAGCCTTCGGATGGTTCCTGCTTATTGTGGTTGGACATATAGAGGTATGGCTCTTTGCTCCAAGACACCTTTCCGGACTTACAGAAGGCTCTTTGTACTACCCTATCTTCTACCGTTTCTTTATATGGATAAATCCTGCTCACGAAACCCTGAGAGGCTCCGTGTTCTTCTTTATAATGGACTTTTTGCTGCTGTATGTGCTTAGCGGTATTGGATTGGCCATGTTCAAGAGAGTCAGGTCTATAGCTCTGGGAATGAGGCACACTACAAAGCCATCTCTGGCAGACCGCGTAGCCCTGTACTGCCTATGGCTGATCTTCCCCCTGAGGCTTCTGGCGGAAGGCTTTACTGCAGACCTCAGCGGCGGCGGTTTCCTCACAAGACCGCTTAACTGGGTGTTCAGGGCATTCTTCGGAAACGAACTGAATTTCCTGCCTACCTGGTGGGCCTATTCCATTGTCCTTGGGCTATTCTTTGCGGCAATGCCGTTCTCCCGCTATATGCACATCCTTACCGAGCCTCTGCTCATTCTTTTCCGCAATGCAGGGCTCAAGGTGCGGCATCCGAGAAAAGGATTTGCAGAAGCCGAAATCTATGCATGTTCAAGTTGCGGTCTCTGTCTGGATGCCTGCCCTATGAATGCCCAAAAGAAGAATCTGAAGTATTCCTCCGTGTATTTCATGCGTTTCTTGCGCAGGCATAACAAGAAGAAAACCAGAGAGATAGCGGACAAGTGCCTAATGTGCGGCAAATGCTATGCCCTGTGTCCTGTGGGAGTGAATTCCCCTGCCATAAGAAGGGCCATAAGAGAAACCCGGAACAATTCCATAAAAGGAGATTACTCGTATCTGGACAGCTACTCCGGAAACAACAGCAAGAAACAGGCGGATAAATCCGGAGGCAAGATACTGTACTTTGCCGGCTGCATGACGCACCTTACTCCAAAGATTATCAAGTCTGTAGAAAACCTGCTAAAGGCCAGCGGACAAGACTATGACTTCATGGACCGCGACCAGGGAATCTGCTGCGGAAGACCACTTATGCTCGCCGGAAGAACAGATGCAGCCCGCAAGACAATAGAGGCCAACAGCAGGATAATCAGGGAATCCGGATGCTCCACCCTGCTCGTCTCCTGCCCTATCTGCCTTAAGGTGTTCAAGGAAGAATACTCCCTGAAAGGCATTGAGGTTATTCACTATACCCAGCTGGCAGACAGGCTTATAAAAGAAGGAAAACTTAAAGTTTCCAAGTCTTCCTCAGCGATAGTTTATCACGACCCGTGCGAGCTTGGACGTGGCTGCGGCATTTACGAGGAGCCAAGGAATGTGCTGAAATCCATCGCTGAGCTGAAAAAAGCATCAAAGGAAAAGGATGAGAGCATTTGCTGCGGTTACAGCCTTGGCACCCTCACTCTTGATGAGAAAGACAAGGGCAAGATTGCAGAAAGCTGTGTGGCTTCCCTGATGGAGAATGAGCCTGAGAGCATTGTTACGGCCTGCCCTCTGTGCTACAGGGCAATAAGAAGCAACGCGGAAGTGCCCGTAAAGGATTTTGCGGAGATAGTCTGCGACAATTTGGAAAACAATGATAAAAACTAAACGATATGGAAATCAAACCGACTAGTTACCGTCTGGAAAATTGCCTGACCCACAGAGTGTTCAACGATACAGGATGGCTTATGGCAGACCCGGAGGATTCTCGCCCTTCCCTTGTGAGGGCGGTGTACGACAAGAAACAGATTGAGTTCAGGGACAAGTCTTACGGACTTTACAGATTCGCAGACTGGCTTCCGGTAAGCCGCATGCTTAAGGGCTCCTGCGCTCCCGTAACTTACAGG
>JAFZMA010000233.1 GCA_017551215.1 Bacteroidales bacterium
AGCTTCCTCGCGGAGGAGGTGGAGCCAGATGCATGACCATGCCTGTGGTAAGAGATGACGTGTAGCCGTTTTACTCCAAGATTAAGTATATTTGCACCCCGAAAAGAAATACCAACAAATGGATCGCAAAGACATAGACAATCTGCTAGACCGTATAGAACAGTTCCGTGCGGAACGGCTTCAGGACGTAGAGGAACTCAGGGTAAAACTATTGGGAAAGAAGGGGGAGATAACCCGCCTGTTCGAGGAGTTCCGTTCTATCCAGCCGGAGATGAAAAGGGAGTTCGGTAAGGTTCTTAACGAGCTCAAAACCAAGGCTGCAGAAAAGATAGAATCTCTGAGGGATTCTTTTGCAGATATCCTTGAGACAGATACCAAGACAGATTTTACTAAACCTGGAGATGCCTTTGAGCTTGGAACCCGCCATCCGATATCTCTAGTAAGGGAGGAGATTCTGGACATTTTCGGCAAGTTCGGCTTTGCGGTTGCAGAGGGGCCGGAGATTGAGGACGACTGGCACGTGTTCTCCGCGCTGAACTTCCCTCCGGAGCATCCGGCAAGGGATATGCAGGACACGTTCTTCATCAATCCGGAAGGGGACGATCCTATTCTTCTCAGAACCCACACATCCAGTGTTCAGGTTCGCACTATGGAGCGCCAGAAGCCGCCTATCCGCGTAGTTTGTCCAGGCCGCGTTTTCCGTAACGAGGCCATAAGCGCAAGAGCTCACTGCATCTTCCATCAGGTGGAAGGTCTCTACATAGACGAGGGCGTCAGCTTTGCAGACCTCAAGCAGGCAATACTGCTGTTCGTTCAGGAGATGTTCGGCCCTCAGACCCAGATCCGGATGAGGCCTTCATACTTCCCGTTCACAGAGCCTAGCACAGAGGTCGACATCAGCTGCAACATCTGCGGCGGCAAGGGCTGCAATATCTGCAAGGGAACCGGCTGGCTGGAAATCATGGGTGCCGGAATGGTGGATCCTAACGTTCTTGAGGCCAGCGGTATAGACAGCAAGAAATACACGGGATTCGCGTTCGGTATGGGAATAGAGCGTATTGCCATGCTCAAGTGGATGGTGAACGACCTGCGCCACTATTTCGAGAACGACGTACGCTTCCTCAAGGAATTCCGCAGCGTCCTGTAGCATCACACCGTACATTCAAGTATTAAGGTAAGCGTTAAGTCAGCCCTGATACTTTTCGTTCAGCACGTTGTGCTTCTCTTCATCCCGACAAGCCTGGCGGCTTGCCACCCATTCATGTGGCCATGGGCGGCCACAAGTATCACGGGCAGCTTAACGCTTACCTGACAAAGACGACGTTGCTAGGAGAGGATTTTTCCTTGCCGTTGATAGCTACGACTACATAGTTTTCTGCGCGTTCGCTTACGGTGAATTCGTTTTGCGTGGTCTGGCCTACAAGTCCGCCTTCCCAGGTGGCGCTGAATCCGTCTGGAGAATACTTGGATATGTAGAGCTTATAGACAGCGTAGCTCTTTGCGGCAGGGCTTTTCTCCCATCTGATAACCCCGTCCTTTTCCGTTATGGTAACAGGCGCCGGAACAATGTCTGAGGAAGTTCCGAGTTTAGGTATGAGGCTTGGATAAGGATATATTTTTTTCTTCATATACTCCAGAAAATCAGGACGGAACAGGCTGCGCGTAGTGAACCAGATGTTACCCTGCACAAAGTCCGCATCCCGGCTTTCTTCTATCTGAAGCATATACTCGTCCATGGAGTCAAATCCCTTTTCCTTGTAACGGTAAGCGGCAAGCCCAGGCAGGCATGGCACGCCCTTCATTATAGGTTCCCAGCTATCGAGCACAAGTTTGAAATCTGCAATCCTGTGGCCGTGCTGCCAGTAAATCTGCGGGGCAAGATAATCTATGCAGCCCTCCTCTATCCAGTACTGGGGATCCGCATAAAGTTTCTGGGTATTCACAAGCCTTCCTCCCGGACTCACGCCAAATACGGCATTGGGCTTTGCCTGGTGAACGGCCTTGTGCATTGCCGCAACTATCTTGTTTACATTGTCTTCTCTCCACCTGCCGAGCTCCATGCCATTCCCGTATTTCTGGTACCAGGAAGCATCGTCCCATGTCTTTCCGTCATCCATTTTCTTTATCACCTTTTTCAGCTCAGCGATTTGGTCCTTGTCTGTCAGAGTCTTGAGACTATCGCGGAGTTTTGGCAAAACCTCCAGCTTTTCCCTCAGCCCATCGGGATAAAAGAAGTCATCGATATGCGCCCCGTCCAGGTCGTAATTGCTCATCACTTCGTAGATGAGTTCATATAGGTAGTTGATAACCTCCGGATTTCCCGGATTCCAGTACATTGTCTTGCCGTACTGGATCACCCTGTCCGGATGCTTGTAGCAAGGGTGCTTCTTCACCCTGTCCGCATCCACGCCTCCCACTCTCATCGGGTTGAACCATCCGTGAATCTGCATCCCCAGAGAATGTGCTGTTTCTATCGCGAGCTTAAGAGGGTCATATCCTGGATCTTCTCCCTGAACACCCGTAAGGTTATGGTCCCAAGGAAGTATCTTGGACTTATAGTAAGTCTCTGAATTGCAGCATAGTTGCATTATCACCACGTTGCATCCGGTTTCCTTGATTCTGGTGATAACGTCTACCAGAGCCCGTTTCTGGGAATCTCTCTGCTGTTCTATTCTGATTTTCTGCTCCTGGCGGCTTTCTCCCTTGTGTCTGGAAAGGTTCACCCTTATCTTCTTGGGCCAGTCAGAGCCCCTTACAGTGGTCAGCCACGCTCCCCGGAATTCGTGGTTGACTTCAACCTTGTCTGTCAGCGGGTTGAACACTTTGCTTCTGTTGTTTTGCTGGGAGATTGCGCTTGGGCAGAAAATCGCAGACAAAACCAAAGCGCAAAGGATTGTTTTCAGAGTTTTGTTTTTCATACCCCAAATTTAGAAAAATCTGAAAATTTTTGCAGAACAAAAAAGATTGCTATATTTGCAGTCCCAATTGCGGAAATAGCTCAGTTGGTAGAGCACAACCTTGCCAAGGTTGGGGTCGCGGGTCCGAGTCCCGTTTTCCGCTCTGAGTTTTCATAATTTGAAGTGTTGCCTCTCTGGAAAAGTCCTGGGAGGCTTTTAAAAGGCCCAGGTGGTGGAATGGTAGACACGCTACTTTGAGGGGGTAGTGCCAGAAATGGTGTGCAGGTTCGACTCTTGTCCTGGGCACGAAAGACCGACCAAAATTTTTGGCCGGTCTCTTTGTTTAAGAAGATTTAATATCTTTGCCTGCAGTTTGCTCGGGTGGTGAAATTGGTATACACGCCGGACTTAAAATCCTGTGGACAGAAATGTCCGTACGGGTTCGATTCCCGTCCCGAGCACAAGAATTTCTATTTATCTGATTTCAAACAAGTTGAGAAAGCCGGTCATCATAAAGACACTGCGGATGTCGTCGTTGATGTTCTGGACAATGACCTTGCCTTTGCGGTCTTCCGCGGCTTTTCTGAGGGTTAGAAAAATTCTGAGGCCGGAACTGGAAATGTAAGTCATGTCTTTGCAGTCTATGATTATGGTCTTACCGGCCTCTTCCAGAAGCTGATTGATTGTTGGATTGGCTTCCTGGGCGGCTGGGGTGTCGAGACGTCCTGCGAAGGAAATGGTTATCTGGCCTTCTTCTTTGGTGACTTTTGTTTTCATTTTCTGTATTGTCTTTTTTTCTTATTCTATTGTTTGCCTATCCTTTTGGTAAGGACAAGTATATTCTTGTCATTCTGGCGCTTGTAGGTGACGCTGTCCATGATTTTCCTGTACAGATGGATGCCAAGTCCCCCAACAGGACGGTCTCCTGCGTTCTGGTCTACATCCACATCCGGAATGGTGGTAGGATCAAACGGTTTGCCGCTGTCGGTTATGGTGAAGGTTATTTCATCTTCCGTTGTCTGTGCGCTAATATCTATAGTTTTTGATCCGGAATACATAATCACATTGCTCACGGCCTCTTCCATTGCAAGATTAATGCTGGATTTAAGAGATTCGGCAATTCCTTTTTCCTCAGCGATTGTGCCTATGAACTTTTCAAGGTCGTGAATCTGGCCGATGTCATTTGACAGTGTTATGCTTTGCACTGTTTTGCTTTGAGCCGGGTCGTTGAGATAATGAAAGAAAAGCATAGTTAGATCATCGCTTTGAGGAGCGTCCTTTACGAATTTGGCAACTGCTTTCTTTACATTGTCCAGGTGAATCTGGGCCGGTTTTTTACCGGAAAGAGTTTCCTTAAGCCTTTGGAGTCCAAACATTCCGTGAGTAGGATTTTCCGCCTCGGTTATGCCGTCGGTATAAAGGAATACAGCATCGTCATAGTGGAGGTCAATTTCCTGGAGAGTGAATTCCTTGTTCCTGATAACACCGAGAGGAAGATTTGGATCCACAGGCAGTTCTCCAATCTTGTCCGTAAAGATCAGGGGAGCATTGTGGCCGGCGTTGCAGTATTGCATCTTTCCGGTCTTGAGGTCCAGTACGCAGCAGATGAAGGTGACGAACATGTTGCTTTCATTCATATCTGACATACTGTTGTTCATAGTGGTGACTATCTCTTTCGGATTATCGTGGTGGGCTGATACACTGCGGAAAAGGCTTCTTGTCACCGCCATCAGCAAAGATGCGGGAACACCTTTTCCTGCCACGTCGCCGATGCAGAAGAAGAGCTTCTCGTCCCTGATGAAAAAGTCGTACAGGTCTCCACTGACTTCCTTGGCCGGGACCAGGGCTGCGGAAAGGTCTATGTCTTCCCTCTCCGGGAACGGCGGGAATGTCTTTGGTATCATGGACATCTGTATGTCGCTGGCTATCCTGAGCTCGTTTTCCATCTTCTCCTTCTTCTCCGATATGTACTTGAATTTGAGCTGGCTTTTGGCAATAGCGCGGAAAATCAGGATTAACAGCAGAAGACCGAGAATCTGCAGCAATCTTATCAGACCGTTCAGTTTCTTCAGGCCGGCAAACATCTCTTTTTCGGGAATGATGATGTTCATGGCCCATCCTGTCTTGTCGATAGGAGTGTAGTAAACCATGTTCTTGGTACCGTTGTGCGTTACCTGGATATTGCCGCTTTCTTTGTTCAGCATTGCTCTGTTGAGGGCGTTGAATGAAGCGGTGTCTTCCACTTTGGTAGCATATTCGTCTATGGTAGTGGTCATTATCAGACTGTCATCCGGGCTGACCATAAGCCGGCCTGTGCGGCTGACAACCGTACTGAAGGCTCCGGGATATATCTTTGTTTCATTCACCAGGGCCTTAAGCCACTCAAGATCAATGTCTGCGGTGAGAACGGCGGCTGTTCTTCCCTGGTTGTCTTTGACAGGAACGGAATAGGTGGTCATAAGTATTTCTCCGCCACCCGTATCTACGTAAGGTTCAGACCAGTATCCTTTCTCCAGTTCGATAGGTTTGATAAACCATTCTTGAGAAGGATAGTCATATTCGGGAGTGGCCAGAGATGTCTCTATGATTTCTCCGTTTGTTATGGCGGTATATGGCGAATAAAGAGGTCTGTCCTTGTAATAATTTGGCACTATGGCTATTGTAGATCCGGCTATGATAGGATTATTGTTCACTATCAGTTTTGGAATGTTGGCCAGGCTGTCTGGAACCTGAAGGCACCATTGCGCCAGCCAGACGTTGTTCCTTACCGCGCTTTCCGCCTGGTTCACAACGTTAAGGATTCCGCTTTTGATTGCGTCGAGCTGGCTTTCCGCCTTTGTCTTGGCTTCATTACGGATGCCTTCCTGTGCATAATATGCCTGGATAATGGAAATTACTCCCAGAATAACCACAGAAACAACTATGAGCAGAAGACCGGTCCATCTGGTTCTTCTTTTCACCGTTTTTTCCGCAAGTTTTTTTGCGTGTTCTTTCAGGTTCATAATACAGATTTTAGCGCAGCCCTGAAATTAGGCATCGGGCATTTGGTGTCTCTTTCTATGATAAGTGTCTTGAGGCCGGCGTACGGGCGGATCATTTCTTCTGTGTCTTTAAGGCTGATGCCTTCTCCAAAGTACAGAGGAGCAAAGGCATCCCAGAACTTCATTGCAACAGGTTTAGGCATGTGGTAGGTCTCCTGAATGAATTCAGCATCGCTGAGATAGCAGCACAGGTAAACCATTCCGATGTCAAACAGGTGGTTGCCGCGGCAGAAATCGCCGAGATCTATGAAATACCTCTTACCTTCCGGCGTAAAGATGACGTTGCTGTACTGAAGGTCTCCGTGCAGGGCGGTGTTTTCACCCGGAGTGTCCGCAATGAATTTTCCCAGCCTGTCTTTTTCCTTTGCGGAAAAGAAAGGGTTCTCTTCCAGAAGGCGGAAGTAGCGGTCCTTCACGTCATCAAATTCTTTTGGGTTAAGCTGTATCTTGTGGAGACTCAGGCACATCTGTGCAAACTCCGAGGCATACTGAGGGATTTTCTCCGGGTGTTCTCCTATGGCTCTGGAGTAAGAACTCTTGCCAAGAATCCTCTTGAAGCGGATGCCGTAGCGGCCGTCTTCTGTTACAACATATTCTCCAGGTTCAGGAGTAGGGATTCCCAATTCATATACCTTACGGGCCATAAGCATCTCGTCCAGAGGCTGTGAAATCTTTCCGGGGAAATAAAGCTTGAGCATCACAGACGGATCTGTCTTGTGGTCATAGCTCTCTCCGTTGGCGCCTCCGCCAGAGAGGACATAATCGCTGAGGGAAATCTTTATCGGCTTCATTTGAATACCTGGTTTATAAGTGATTCTAACTCCTTGAAGGCGAATGTGTCCTGAAGTTCTCTCAGAGAATCCGCCAGACCCCTGTAATGCCATTCATGTTCTTTCTTGTCATTGGTGTGGAATATCTTCCAGAGTTCATCTCCTTTAATGGCATAGTCTCTGGCGATGGCTCTCATATTGGAGAGCTTGTCTCCCAGAGCCACAATCTTGGAATCGTGAGGTGCCTTTGCAAGCCGCTCTATTGCGCATCTTTTGCGGTCGTGCCAGCTTTCTTCCTCGCTTCTTCCCTCGATTCCCTTGTCGCTTTCAGTATCTACGATGGAGGCAATCCTGTCTCCAAACTCCTTACGGATCTGGTCTATCGTCACCGATGTGTCTTCTACGGTATCATGGAGGGCGGCAGCTGCCAGAAGTTCCTGGTCAGAAGTCATGGTTGCAACAATCTCCACCGCTTCCATCGGATGGACAATGTAAGGAAAACCCTTGCCCCTTCTCTCCGTTCCGGAATGGGCCTTGACGGCGAACATTATCGCCCTGTCCAGAAGATTAGTGTCTAGTGGTTTATTTGCCATTTTACTGGTTCATGAAAGGAAGTTCCTTTGCTTGTTCAACAATCATTTCAGCAACAATTTCGTTGCTTTTTTCCTTGCCGTTGAGAAGGTCGAAGAAATAACGCACTCCGCCCTTTCCCCAGCCTTTCTTTAAAATGTATGCTATGCAGAGATTTTGAGGGCCTATTGAAGAAGAGACAATGTCCAGATCCGTCAATCCCATCTGGTAGCAGGCAATCTGATAGGCGCCTTCAAAACTGCTGTTTATGATATTGCGGATATCCCCCAAAGTATTGCATCCGATGCCTTTGAACACGGCAAGATACGGAAGCAGGGAAACCTCCTGGATCTCTGCCTGGTTGACGGCGGCTATCTTCTTGTTTATCTGCCTGAAAGGATCCAGTTCCAGGAAACTGCGGAAAGAGTCTCCGTCCAGTGGAACTTCATCAAGGTTCCCGGAAGCAACCAGTTTGTGGATTTTCCTCCTATAGTCTGTCAGTTCAGAACGTATTCTGCTGAATTCCTCGTCTATCAACTCCAGCATTCCGGCAAGGCGGCTCATGGAACGCATATACCTTTTAGGAATCTCCACTCCGGACTTGTAGCCCGTGTCGTGGTCCAGATTTGCCCAGGCGTGCTGGAGAACTGTGCGCATCTGGATCTCGAATTTGTACGGGAAGCCTTCTGAGGCGCAGACATAATGCAGAGATAGGTAGCCGAAGCTGTCTATATCGTGGAGCTTGCGCTTGTCAATGCTGTTTTCCCAGTCTACGTCAAACAATCTCTCTATAGCTGTGGCAACCTTGTCCACATCGTCTATGTAATATGTGATAAGACGCACGCCCAGTATATCTGTAATATCTGCCAGACTCTTGTATTTGTTGCCCTTCCGTTCTAGTTTTCCGGCAAGAGAGCCTTCTTCCTTGATTCTGGATTCTATGCTGGCAAGATGAATTCCCGCCTCCTTCAAAGATTGTTTCAAAAGGGCGAGTATCTTAGCTTCATATTCTTCAAAAACAGGACGATTGTCTTTATATTCCTGCAGAATTTCCAGGCAATGAGAATCTAAATGAGGGGTATGGGACATTGACATTCTGTTTAAAACAATTCAGTTTGTTGTCCAAAGTTAAGCATTTATTTCATTTACAGCATGCAATAAAAAACAATTATATTTGCAGAACAAACAAGTACAAAAATGAAATCAATCTCCCTTAAAACAGCCGGCAGGTTTATTCTGATAGCCCTTGCCGCATTGTTTATAAACAATATTGCATCCGCCCAGGACTGGAACGGAAGACGCTATATAACAGAGGATTCTGGCAAGTGCCATGACGTTGTGATCCAAATGATTACGAATGAAGAATCATTTAAGAGTATGCCTGCTTCTGAACGGCAGACATTCCAGGTGTTTTTCTCCATAGCAGAAATCAACATGGCAATTGTGTTCAAGAGCAAGAACCGTTATGTCTCCACAGCAATGTTCAAGATCAACGACAAGATAGCCCAAGCAATTGGAACGGGAAGTGCAGAAATGGAAACTGCAAAACAGGCTCTGGCGGAGATAAGCAATGATACCAAGATAGTAGGAACGTATTCCATAGAAAACGGCATCCTGACCTTAATTTCAAAAGACGGTACAAAAGAAACCTACAAGCTTCTGGACAAGGACGGCAAGAGAATCCAGGCAGAGACTCCGGATAAATTGATCTACAAGCAGGTTAAATGAATTATTTCCGCCGCACCGCACACAAGCTGAGAGAATACTTCATACTCCTTTGGCACGGCATAACCCACCCGAAGGAGAGCAAACGGTACGACATGAAGGGTATGAACCAAACCCATACCTGCAAGAACTGCGGCCTGGAATACAATGGAAAATTCTGCCCAAGATGCGGCCAGAAAGCCAACACAAGCAGGCTCACGCCAAAGAATCTCCTTTCCAACACTTTGGAAGTCTGGGACTTTAACAACAAGAGCGTGCCGGGTACTATCCTGGAACTGTTCTACAGGCCCGGCCATTTCATCCGCGATTACCTTAACGGCCACCGGGCTCCATACTATGCTCCGATAAAACTGCTGTTCCTCCTCTGCGTCATATTCGCAATTGAAGTCGGGATAGGTCTTGTCAATGAAAAAAAGGAGTCCCCAGACAAAATGGCCAAATACGAAAATCCCGCAAATAAAATTCCGGCAGACTCTCTGGAGTGGGCCTGGGCTGGCGAAGATGACGAGGACGATGAGGAAGACTATGAGTTCAAGGGACCTGCAGACTCCATAACTGTTGACACGAGTTTTGGTTCTCTTGGTATAAATGGCACAGTACATACCATGGATAGCGAAAAGACTCAATATATCATCGCCGATTTCATCATATACGGAAAGAAGATAATAAAGCTCAAAGACGATAACCAGGCCATCTATATTATTATCCTGAACATCACCCTGGCCTTTATCTGCTGGCGGGTTTTCAGGAAGGAAAAGGTTATGGGACATCTTTCTTACACAGAGCATTTCTTCGTACAGATTTATATCAGCTGCCAGATGCTGATGCTGTCTATACTGATTCTTCCGTTCCTGAAACCTGGGGCAACGTTGCCGGCTTTTGTCCTTCCGGCCTTAATGGTGTGGGATTTCAAGCAGCTCTTCCAGATAACCTGGGGAAGAAGTCTTTGGAAAACAATCTTGACTCTGGTTCTCAATACCTTTATGATAATCCTGGTGGCAATCTTGCTGTTCATCCTGGTGACATATATCCTGGCTGCAAAGTACGATGCCCTGTAAGACAGACATGAAATTCGTATATTTGCAATATGGAACACAAAATCAGAATCAAAGAAGAGGCGTCAAGATGTCTTCTGTGTAATGACGCCCCTTGTACCAAGGCTTGTATTAGGGGACTAGATCCTGCCCGCGGACTCCGTGCAATTAAGTTTGACAACCAGGAATGTGCTGGACTGTACTTTTCCAAAGAAGGATGCTGCGGATGTGAAGCTCCTTGTGAAAAGGGTTGTATCCACTATGATTTCCCTATCCGCATAAAGGCTGTAGCCGGGCAGGTTGCAAAAAGAGAAGATAAACCTGAGGCAGACCTCTCCATTGATTTCTGCGGCATCCACTGCGAGAATCCTTTCTTCCTGGCTTCATCGGCGATATGTACCAATTATGAAATGGTTGCAAAGGCATTTGAGATGGGATGGGGCGGAGTGGTCTATAAGACTATCTGCCTTGAGGAGATAAATGAAGTATCTCCAAGATTTGATTCCGTGGAGGATGAGAAGGGAGAATTCTGGGGATTCCGCAATATGGAGCAGCTCTCCGAGAACCCTCCTGAGGTTGATTTTGACATACTTAAGAGGCTCAAACAAAACTATCCGGACAAGATAGTCATAGCCTCAATAATGGGAAAGAGCGAGGAGGAGTGGGTTAGCCTTGCAAAGACCGCAGAAGCGGCCGGAGTAGATGCGGTTGAGTTAAACTACTCCTGTCCTCAGATGAAATATGCGGGAATGGGCAGTGACGTAGGACAGAACAGCGAGTTGGTAACCATCTATACTCACTTTGTCAAGCAGGCAGTCAAGATACCGGTCATTCCGAAAATGACCCCGAATATCACCAATATTATGACACCAGCTCAGGCCGCCTACTTCTCCGGTGCGGATGCCGTTTCTGCAATCAACACCATCAAATCCATTACAATGAGTAACGACTCTGCAGTTTCCGGTAAAAAGACCACATCCGGCTACTCCGGCAAGGCCATTAAGCCAATTGCACTCAGACATGTATTGGATATAACCAAGCACCCTCTCCTGAAAGGATTGCAGGTGAGCGGAATTGGAGGCATTGAGACTTGGCGCGATGCTTTGGAATTCCTTCAGCTGGGTTGCAACAACACCCAGATCTGTACGGCGGTTATGCAATACGGCTACAGAATAATAGATGATCTGACAGACGGTCTTTCCAACTATATGCAGACCCACAATATTGCTCATCTGTCAGATATTGTAGGAAGTGAACTTCCTTCATTCGTCCGTGCGGATTATCTGGACCGGGATACCTTTGTCATGCCTACTATTGACAGAGAGAAATGTCTTGGTTGCGGACGCTGCTACATCTCCTGCAGAGACGGTGGACATCAGGCAATTGAATTTGACGGGGAACGCAAGCCTCACATACAGGGAAAGAAATGCGTGGGATGTCATCTGTGCCGTCTGGTCTGCCCGAGTGGGGCCATAGGAATAGCCAAGAGAGTTAATAAACGCAAAAATTAGTTTAAAAGTTAAATATTATGAAGAAAGTATTTTTGACGCTTATGGCGGTTTTGGCCTTTGCGGGCCTTAGGGCACAGGAAGTTAATGTAGAAGTAAGTCCTATCAATGAAAGTACTCTGGACAAAGAAGGATTCAACGTATTCTTCCTCAACAGCATGAATTTCGGATTTGTCTCTCCGCTGAGCCAGCCGGAAGGAATGGGTGCAAAGCACTTTGGCTCATTCGAATTGGGTATCAACTTGTTTGAATTTTCATACACTCCGGTTGTAGGCCAGAATGTTTCATTTGCCATGGGACTGGCAGACAGGTTCTTCAAGACACGCCACAAATCTATCATTAACAATGACAGCGGATATTATTTCCTTGAGCCGTTCCCGGCAGAGGCATACGGAAACCGCAAGAGAAAATCAAGGCTGGATGTTTACAGCCTCAACGCTACAGTTGGATACAAGTTCAAGGTTTCAGACCAGTTGAACATTGGTTTAGATGTAATCGGCAACTACAACTTTGGAGCAAAGAGCGTATCCAAGTACAAGATAGGAGGAGACAAGAAAAAAGTTACCCACAGGCATTTCAAGACACAGCAGTTCACTCCGGAATACAGGATAACTTTCGGGTTCGAGGATTTGGACTTTTACGTGAAGTTTGCCCCTCATTCCCTTTTCCAGAAGGAATATGGTCCTAAGCTTACCTATATGTCTATAGGTTTCATCTTTTAGAAACTGTTGCTAAAACTTGTATACATGAAACGCTGGAGTTTTCTGTTACTGGCCCTCTTTTTCTCCCTGACGGTGAAGGGGCAGTCATACGAATACGGGAAGCTTCCGTGTGCGGATGGAGACACTCTTCTTTACCGTTATCTTGTCCCGGAAAAGACGGATAATATTGAGCGATATCCGCTAGTCCTTTATCTGCATACATCTGGCGAAAGGGGCAATGACAACGAAAGGACTACATTCGGTGCCCAGATGTTCCAAAACCCTTGTAACCGGGAAGATTATCCATGCTTTGTCATAGTACCGCAATGCCCGGAGGGCCGTACTTGGGCCTTTGACAAGAGCCCCGGCTCCTACGATTTTCCTAAGGACTATCCGGAGAGCAAGATGATGAAACAGGTTATGGAACTTGTGCATCTTTTCCTGAAGCGTCCGGATGTAGACCCGGATAGGGTGTATATCTATGGAATGTCTATGGGGGGAATAGGCGCGTTCGATGCTGTTGCCCGCCATCCGGATATCTTTGCTGCTGCGGTTCCTATCTGTGGAGACATCAATCCGGACAGGCTTGGAAAATTCGAGGGCGTTTCCTGGAGTCTTTACCACGGAGACAGCGACCCGGCCGTTCCTGTTTCTGGCTCAAGGGATGCCTACCGTGCTCTGAAGGCTGCGGGAGCGGATGTCCGGTATCATGAATTTCCTGGTTGCGGACATGTATGCTGGTGGAAAGCCTTTGAGATGCCGGATTTCATGTCATGGCTGTTCTCCAAGAGCAAGAAGAAGGCAGAAAACTGAACTGACAGAATGAATTAACCATAATACTTTGCTTTATGAAAAAGACAGTTTACTTGATTGCGGTGCTTTTCTGTGTGGGGAGCGTTTTGGCTTCCTGCAAGAATGCCGGTAAAGAAGGAGCTCCCGCAGAGGAAAAGACGGATAATGAGTCGGGTAATGCGCCGGTGGAAGAAGTCTGGGAAGAACAGAAGGCTGGTGAGAATGCCGTGGATCTTTCAAGGGTTCCCGCTCACGAGAACACTCAGGAGGAAGATGGGATTATCGAAAAGTTCATCACCAACATGTACAACAACTCTCTGTACATAGAGGAGTCTTTCCTGAAGGAGCACTGTACGGAAAGTTTCCTCAAGCAGTTGAGGGATGACTATGATTATGAGGGAGAAGGCTATGCCAACTGGGATTTCCGTTCAGAGAGCAACGACGGGTTTGGTGATAACAAGATCCTCAAATTCGAGAAGAAAGACGGTCGTTATTACTATGAGGCCAGTGATGGAGGCTATTACTTCAGGAATATCATCTCTGCGTTTGTAAAAGACGGCAAGGTTATGATGGACGGCATAGCAAGGGATAAAAGCTATGTTGCTCCAGAAGGGCACAGACTTGATTAAATCGCGCATTTTTTCTTGTGAACACTTTACGTTGCCTTTGTTTTTCAGTCAAAATTAATGGCAGCTAATCAGTGTTCATAGATTCGTTTTTTTTCGATTAGTTGCTGCGGGAGTTGCTTTTGTGGCTCCCGCTTTCTATTTTTGTCTTGCATAGAAATCTTGTTTTATGAATGTTTTGAGAAGATTATCCGCATTGCTGGCCCTGTGTTTTTTCTTTGGGACGGCATACGCCCAGTTTGATATAGAACAGCCTGTAAAATGGAAGGCCTCTCTGGAGGAACTGTCTGAAGGAGTGTTTGAGGTTCAGGTAGTTGCGGCTATCAATAAGGAGTGGCACACCTATGGTCTGGGACCTTACGACGGAGGCCCGAATCCCACAGTCCTGACTGTTGCAGGAGAGGGTGTTGAACTTGTTGGGGAGCCATATATTATGCATGGCGGAAAAAAGGTTTTTGACGAGGTGTTCGGAATGGAGATAGACCTTCTGGAAGACGGGGCTGTGATAGCCCAGAAGATTAAACTGGCCCCGGGAGCCGGAAAGATAGATGTGGGAGTTGAGTGGCAGGCCTGTACAGAAGGAACATGTGCTCCGCCGGAAGAAAAGCATTTAACGCTTTCTGCTCCGGCATCTTTCTCAGGCGCTGAAACAGAGGGAAGCAAGGCCGGTGGCTCTTTGTGGGCATTTATTCTGGAAGCAATAGGATGGGGACTGCTGGCGCTTCTTACGCCTTGCGTTTTCCCCATGATTCCTATGACCGTTTCTTTCTTCTTGAAACAGAACGAGAAGAATCCGGCAAAAGGGAAATTCATGGCCATGCTCTACGGAATCTGCATAGTTCTCATATACACTATCCCGATTGCGATAATAATACTGCTCACTTACCTGATAGGTGGCGGAAATATGGCTGCGGATATTTTCAACTGGTTGGCAACCAGCTGGATAAACGTGCTGTTCTTCCTGATATTCGTGCTGTTTGCCCTGAGCTTCTTCGGGGCATTTGAGATAACGCTGCCATCCAGTGTGGTAAACAAGGCAGACAGCAAATCCAATCGCGGAGGAATAATAGGGGTGTTCTTTATGGCGCTGACTCTGGTGCTTGTGTCTTTTTCCTGCACAGGTCCGATTGTTGGCTCAGCGATAATAAAGAGCATGCAGGGAGAGGTGATGACACCGATCATCGTGATGCTGGTGTTCTCCATTGTGTTTGCCATTCCGTTCACGATTTTTGCCTTTGCTCCGAGTCTGCTGAAGAAGCTGCCGAAGAGCGGGGGATGGCTTAACAGCGTTAAGGTGGTGCTGGGATTCATAGAACTGGCTCTGGGTATGAAGTTCCTGAGCGTGGCGGACCAGACCTACCACTGGGGAATCCTGGACAGGGAGGTTTACCTTGCGTTCTGGATTGTGATTGCCGGCTTGCTTGGAATGTATCTTATTGGAAAACTGCGTTTTAAATACGATAGCCCGAAGGAATATGTTGGTGTCGGGAGGCTCATACTGGCCATCATAACCTTTGCGTTTATGGTGTACATGATTCCGGGATTGTGGGGCGCGCCTCTCAAGGCCCTGAGCGGCTACCTTCCTCCGATGCAGACGCAGGACTTTGTGGTGGTGCATACCAGCGGCGCTGAAATGGGAACGTTTGGTTTTTCCACGGAAGCGGAAAAAGCGCATCTTGCAGACAGGAAGTATTCTGACAAGTTGCATCTTCCGCATGGCCTTGTGGGATACTTCACCTTTGACGAGGCCCTGAAAGCCAGCAAGGAACAGAACAAGCCGATATTCTTTGATTTTACCGGCCACGGCTGCGTGAACTGCAGGGAGATGGAAGCTAGAGTGTGGAGCGATCCCCAGGTTCTGGATATGCTCCGCAACGACTTTGTTATCTGCTCCCTGTACGGAGATGACAAGATGAACGTTCTTCCGGAAGACTATCTTACGCTGGAAGATGGGACCGTCCTCAAGGGAATGGGCAAGATCAACTCCAGATTTGTGCGTGAAAAATTCAGCGCAAACGCCCAGCCGTTCTATCTTGTTCTGGATTCGGACGGCAATCCGCTGGTTGAGCCTATGGGCTACAACCTGAACGTGGACAACTATGTGTCTTTCCTGAAAAAGGGTCTGGCCGCTTACGGCAAGTGATTTAGAACCTGAGGTTTACGCCCAGGACAATCAGCGGCTCAATCCAGCAGCCGGAACCTGTGGCGAACATTGTGTTGAAATCTGCCCTCACGTATGGAGATATTGTAACATCTCCGGCGTTGAAAGCTTTTCCCACTCCTACACCTGCCACCAGACCTCCGTCGTCAAGATCGCTGTCTGAAAATCCCAAGACTCCGCCCGCTCTCAGATTGAGGTAGAACGGATCCTTGCAGTTAGAGAAATTATATCTGTAATCTGCGAAAACAGGAATGCTGTATCTGTACTGCTTGTATTTCTTTACTGTTCCGTCGCCAACGGTTACGGTTACGTCTCCGCTTTTGTCCCTATAGTAATCCAGTCCTATACCCAGTCCGATAGAACTTGTTGCGGAGCTTTGCCTGCCCACAATAAAATAACCTCCCACTTTTCTTTCCCATTCCCTGCTGAGGCAGAGTCCAAATTCTCCCCCGGCTTCATAATAGTTGTAGCGGGTGAAACTGGAACTCTTGTCTTGAGAAAACAGCACTGTTGATGAAAGCAGCACCATGGCCGCGATTGTTGCATAGATTCTTAAAGTTTTCATATAGTTGAAGTCTTTTATACAAAGATAGCAAAATAAGCCTCAGCGATGCGGGGATAGTCTGCCTGCTCCCTGATATGGATTTTGGCCTCCAGAGATTCCAGGGTCTCATCATCGCTGAGGATGAAGCTGGACTGGAAGAGGATTTTGCCGTGGTCCATTTCTTCATCCACCAGGTGAATTGTGATGCCGCTGTAAAAGGCTCTGTGGCTTTCCGGATTCTCGGCGATGGATTTATGCATGTCTTCAAGTACGGCCTTGTGTACCCTCTCTCCGTACATTCCCTTGCCCCCGTAGCTTGGCAGCAGGGCCGGGTGGATATTGAGGATTCTGCCCGGATACAGGTCTATGAGCACTTTTGGAATCTGAAGCAGATAGCCGGCCAGGAGGATGAAGTCTATGCTGTGTTCCCTGAGAACATCCAGGATATCCGGTTTGGCCTCTCCGTCCGCCATCAGCTGACTCTTTTTCATTACCACAGAGGGCACGTTCAGACGCTCCGCCCTTGCCAGGACACCGGCGTTTTCCTTGTTGCAGACCACAATGCAAACCCTGGCTTTCTGGCCTTTCAGTTCATAATTGAAATGGCGGATGAGATTTTCCGCGTTGGTTCCGCTGCCCGACGCAAACACTGCAATGTTAAACATTATCCGTTTCTGACTGCGCTAAATTACACTTTTCAAGCTCTGGCACGCCTCTTGCTTCGGGAGCGTGGCGTAACGGCCTGCAATGGACAAATATACTCATTAAAAAATTTTGTTTATATTTGCAGCCTACTAAAATTATAAACTTATTGTATTAACTAAAATTTTTGATCATGGCAGACATTACTTCAAAAGTTAAGGAGA
>JAFZMA010000234.1 GCA_017551215.1 Bacteroidales bacterium
ATGGAAGCGCTTTCTACTCCGGAAGGCATTGTTAGCGTCATGTCCGGAAACCTGTCTGCCATTTACTTTGCCCAGATGATTGTCCCAGTGGCATTTATCTGGCTGATAGGCAATTCCAAGAGCCAGGATCCTATGGCTTCTCCCGTTAAGGTGGACGCGCCGCATCTGGGCAAGTTCAATATCCTGAGCCTAGGTATCTTGCTCCTCCTGCTGACCTTGGGTCTTAGCTGGACTCTTGATCCAATAACAAGCTATTTCCCAATGCCCGATAACTTTAAGGAGATGTTCGATAGCATAGCCACAAGGCCTCTGGACACCATAGTTTCCGTTGCCATAATGGCTCCGCTGTTCGAGGAGTTTGTCCTGAGGGGAACCATTGAAAGGGGCCTGCTTTCAAAGGGTTCCGTTGCAGTTGCAATCCTCTGGTCTGCACTGCTTTTCGGAGTAATGCACATGAATCTGTGGCAGGCAATTCCGGCATTTGTTCTAGGCTGTCTGTTCGGCTGGGTTTATTACAGGAGCCACAGCATCTGGGCCGTAATCTTCATGCACTTTGTCAATAACTTTTCGTCCATAGCATTGTTCTGGGCATTCCCGGATATGGACGCGGAAGCCACTTCAAGAGAAAACATGATACAGCTTACCGGAACCGATACATGGTACTGGGTACTTGTGGGCGGTGGTGCTGTTGTTGTGATAGTTGGCATCTTCCTGCTCAACAAGTTCCTGCCTAAAAAACCTCAGAGCTTCAAGCCGGCTCCGGTTCTTCTGGCGAATTCCGCAAATGAAAATCACGCCCCTAATCTGCAATAGCTATCCCAGACAATATTCTTGAAATGAAAAAGATATACCCTTTGCTGCTGAATAGCGTAACTCCAGAAAGCACTGCCCTCAACGGCTTCCTAAAGGACAACACTCTTGACGACCTCATAGAGACCTATATGGGCAATTTGCTCGGCGACAAGGTATTCACCTTTTTCCAAGGCAACCTGCCTGTTACTGTCAAACTCAGCGATACGGCATCTTCAACAGATTCCCCTTCAAAGGAGAGCCTTTCAGATTCATCCCTAAAAAAGAACCCGGAACGCTCATTATCAAATGGCAATAGTTGCATACGGGTATCTCCGGATAACGAGACTGCTCTTCCGCGATACGGTTGCTGGGGCAAGGAAAGGATGCTCTACATACTTTCCGCAGAAGAGGATGCGTCCATCTGGATTGGGTTCAAGAAAAATCTCACAGCCTCAGATATCTACGAAAGATGCCAGAGCGGAACCATACTTGAGGCAATGAACGAGATCGGTCCCGAGGAATGAGAAACATTCTACATCCGGCCAGGCGTTCCTTTCTGCATAGGGAAAGGCGTAAAATACGTGGAAGTCAGCCAGAATTCTCCGGTGGAATTCAACATAGAGGAACTGGACCAGCTGGTGGAGGCCCTTGATTTCATCCGCCTGGATGCCACCAACCCGGAATATGTGGCGCCGGAAGACTGCCTGTTCCGCATGGAAAGGGTTGCCATAACAAAGCCGCAGACCATAGCTCCAGACCAGACGGAAAGCTTCATGGTTTTGCTGAATCTGGACAACCAGACATCGCTGAAAGTAAAAGACCTGCGGGGCTATACGGAAATCTCTGAAGAAACTTGCATTACACTGGACAGCGCTTACCCTGGCAACGCCAGCAACCACTCGAACGAAAGCCGTACAAACGTTTGCAACTCGAACGGGAGCCGCTCAAACGCTTGCGCCTCGAGCAGGAGCCGCTCAAACGCTTGCAGTTCAAACGCCAACGCCCTTAATACCAACCGTTCAAACGCTTGCGACTCGAGCAGGAGCCGCTCAAACGCTTGCAGCTCAAACGCCAACACCCTTAACACCAACCGTTCAAACGCTTGCGACTTGAGCGCTAACGCCTTGAATGCCAACGGTTCCCGTTGCCTCGTTCTGATACCGCACGACATACAGGAACTTACAATAGCTCCCGCCCAGGAAGGCGAAAACCCAACCTCATCCTTCCTCCGCATCTACATGTGCAACATCCCGGAACCGCCAAAACCAGATGAGGAAGAGGAAGACGAATGCGATGATGACAATCACGAGCATCACTGCGGTTGTGACGCACATCATCACCACCACGATGAGGGTTGCGGATGCCACCACCATGATGATGAGGAAGATGATTGCCACTGCGGCCACCACCATGATGATGAGGAAGATGATTGCCACTGCGGCCACCACCTCGATGAGGATTGCGGATGCCACCACGGAGAGGATGGTGGCAGACATCTGTCTTAGAATCAGACAGTTAACTACTTGTCCCTGCAGTAAAAATGCTGCAGGACCACATATTTAAATCGCTGAGAATAAACAACTTAAGCACCACCCATGGAAAGCGTTAGGATAGATAAATACCTTTGGGCCGTCAGAGTGTTCAAGACACGCAGTGAGGCCGCCGAGGCCTGCCGCAGCGGAAAGGTCTATGTAAACGGCGCCCAAGCCAAATCTGCGAGGGATGTTAAGAAAGGAGACTCCATAGAGGTCAGAAAAGGAGCTGTCCACTACAAATACCTGGTGATTGAGCCCATAGATAAACGCCAGGGAGCCAAGTTCGTAGACCAGTATGCGGAAAATGTCACCCCGCAAACCGAACTGGAAAAACTCATGGCTCCTAACGAAACGATATTCCTGAAAAGAGAGCGTGGAAGCGGCCGCCCAACCAAGAAAGAACGCCGCGATATTGACCGCCTGATGGATGGCTTCTAACGTACTGCCACCCGCAAAACAAAGCCCTTCTTCTTAAAGAAATCCCGCAAAATAGACTTTATGGATGGATCTTTTCGTATATGTGCTTTTGCGGAACCCTCCTCGGATGAAGCTTCTTCTAACAGCAAAGCAAGTTCTGCAAGGCATACCGCTGATAATCAACAACATACATACATGAACCTATACGGAAACGGATAGGTTCAAGCGCGTAATTTGCTGTGTGTCAGGTATTTGTCTTGCAGGCGCTTAGTCTCTCTTTTTAAAGAAATCCAGAAGTTTATCTATGAAAGATCTTGAGGAATCAGATTCCTCCTCAGATAAAACTCCTGTTGACGGGTCCTTGCTCTCAGACTCTTGGGGACCAGGGTTCTGCGTAGCGGAGCGCTCAGGGGCGATATGCTGAGAGTCGGTATGCTGGGATTCGGAGTGCTCAGGGGCGGTATGCTGGGATTCGGCATGCTGAAAGTCGGTATGCTGGGATTCGGAGTGCTCCGGGGCATAATGCTGTGAGGAGGTATGCTGGGATTCGGAGTGCTCCGGGGCATAATGCTGTGAGGAGGACTGCAGTGGTTCGGATGCCTTTGGGGCGGATGCCTTTGGCTCGGACTTCTTGGGGTCTGTGTTGCAGATGTTCATCGCCCGGTCTGCGCCCATGAAGGTGAAATCCTTGATTCCCTGGGCGGCACGTTTCAGTATATGCGGAAGCTGCTCCTTCTCCTCTCCCTCAATCTTCCCCAGAACGTAGTCCACCTGACCGCCCTTAGGGAAGCCGTTCCCAATGCCCACCCTTATGCGGCAGTAATCGGATGTTCCGAGCGTCATGTTTATGTGGGCAAGGCCGTTGTGACCGCCGTCGCTGCCCTTCTTGCGCATACGGACGGTACCGAATGGAAGAGCAAGGTCATCGCAGAGGATTAAAAGATGATCCAGAGATATATTCTCTGCCTGCATCCAGTAGTTGACGGCTTTTCCGCTGAGATTCATGTAGGTAGAGGGCTTCAGGAGTATCAGTTTGCTTCCGCGCCAGGATATCTCCGCGATGCTTCCCAGCCTGTCTGTGCGGAATACTGCGCCGGATTCCTCCGCCAGGTAGTCCACCACCATAAAGCCAATGTTGTGACGGGTACCGGCATACTCGGCACCAATGTTTCCAAGACCCGCTATCAGATATTTCCCTGCCATAATCCAATGGAATTAAAGCCCTATTCTCAACCGCAAATGTAAGAATCTGTTTTGAATTATTTGAAACATATCGTTCATATGAATCATTGAAGAGTATAAAAGACAATGTTTCGGGATGGCGCAAAGAAAAGTGGATATCATAAAAAAAGGATGACCAAGACTTGGCTTGATCATCCCATTCTGTTTTCAGACACTTTCTCCAGATTTGCCTGAAGTGTCAAATTACTTGGCCTCTGCGTTCTCAGCCTCGGCTGCAGCAGCTGCAACAGCGGCACGGGTACGCTTGATCTCGCAAACCATCAGCTTCTTAGGAGAAGCAATCTTGCAGTCTGCAACGTTAAGTTCGCCTGCGTAGATAGCCTTGCCTACTCCCAGAGTAGTGATGTCTACATCGATCTGGTCAGGAAGCTTGTCCATAGGACCGCAAACCTTAACCTTTCTTACGCCAATTCTCAGACGGCCACCCTGCTTTACACCTTCTGCATTACCGAAGACGTTTACAGGAACTGCTATCTCAACTGGCTTGTCCTCTGAAATTGCGAGGAAGTCGATGTGAATAGCATCGTCTGTAATAGGATCATACTGTGCATCGTGGAGAATGCAAGGATGAATCTCTCCGTTGAGGTTTACATGAATGATGTAAGACTTTGGAGTGTCTGTAATCTTCTTGATGTCTGCCAATGGAATGGCGATGTCCAGATGCTGGGTTCCGTTACCGTAGATGATGCAAGGAACGTTTCCTGCTCTGCGGATCTTCTTGAGATCCTGCTTTGTACCGATTTTACGCTCGGCAGCGTTCAGTGTGATAATCTGCATAATTGTTTGTTTTAAGTGTTACTCAGTCCGCCTTTTCCGGGGACCCCATTGCACCGAGCCCAAACCCTTGGGCGAAATGCGGACGCAAAGATAAACATTTTTGCCTCTCGTGCAAACTCTCTTTCTTTTCCTCAGCGATGCGATTTCATACGGCCTTACGGCGATAGTGTTTCAAAGGCCTGTATCGCGAGCCTTGCAGTTGATTAAAAATGTTGTTATCTTTGAGACACCCGTACGGAACATTCTGTACAGGCCGAAAACATTTAATTACACATTACCTTTTATGATTAAGAAATTCAGATGTACAGTTTGTGGATATATCCACGAAGGACCAGAACCTCCTGAGAGGTGCCCGCAGTGCAAGCAGCCTCGAGAAAAATTCGTCGAGGTTGTTGAGGAAGAAAACAAGAAGGCTTGGGCAGACGAGCATGTAATCGGCGTTGCAAAGGGTTGCGATCCGGAAATCATGGACGGCCTCAAGGCTAACTTCATCGGAGAATGCACAGAGGTTGGCATGTATCTGGCTATGAGCCGCCAGGCAGACCGCGAGGGCTATCCGGAGGCAGCAGATGCTTTCAGAAGATATGCCTTTGAAGAGGCAGACCACGCAGCAAGATTCTGCGAACTTATCGGCGAGATGGTTTGGGACACCAAGACCAACCTCGAGAAGAGAATCGAAGCCGAAAGAGGCGCTTGCGAAGGCAAGAAGAAGATTGCCACCAAGGCAAAGCAGCTCAACTACGATGCTATCCACGACACCGTTCACGAGATGTGCAAAGACGAGGCACGTCACGGACAAGG
>JAFZMA010000235.1 GCA_017551215.1 Bacteroidales bacterium
CAGGATACAGACAAATATCTGAAGATGCATCGCATTGGCGGTGGCTTCTCTTACGTAGACAGTTGGGGCTTTGCAAGGGCTGAATACATCGGCGGAAAGACCGGCAACCTTACCGGAGATATCAAGAGCGCAGGCGGATACTTTGCAGCCGGAGCCAACATCGATGACCATTGGAGACTGGTTGCCCGTTACGACTACATAGACGAGAACGTTGACACCAAGAAGATCAACGAGATGGACTATACAGCCGGTATCACTTATGCTCCGCTGAAGAACGTGGACCTCAAGCTTAACTACACTTACCGCCAGCTCAACGGCGGCTTCCAGGACAAGAACTGCGTTTACCTTCAGCTGACCGTTAAGTTCTAACCACCCATAG
This sequence comes from Bacteroidales bacterium, assembly GCA_017551215.1. The sequence goes on from JAFZMA010000235.1 coordinate 380, forward strand.
CAGTTTTTGCACGGGTCCGTTTTAGTGTGGCCCTCCGCGAGTTTTTTGCCCGTAAACTTTTGCACGCATAGTTTTTGCTCTGCAAGACAAATAACTTATACCCAGCGAGTTATGAATATGAACCTATCTCAGAAAGGATAGGTTCATATGCGTAATACACAGAATGTCAGCAAGTTGTCTTGCAGGGCGCACCCCTATAGGGTTTTACGCCGATTTTTCGTACCTTTGAACGATTGTTTGAACTTTGTTCAAAACGCGGAGAAATAATTATACATCAGATATTATGATAAAGATCAATTGTTTTGTTCCTTTCACCTCCAAGAAGCAGGTGGAAAAGACAGTCAAGAGCCTTAAGGAAAGCGCTCTGGTAAACGAGATTATAACCCTTGACGCAAAGAAGGACCCTATGGCCAAGACGGCCACGATGAGAAAGATTGCCGCAAAGAGCAATTGCGATTTTGTGCTGATTTATACCAAGCAGACGACTCTGAGTCTCGGATATCTTGCTCTGGAAAGAATGGTTGAGGTTGCAGATGCCACCGGTGCTGCAATGATTTATGCAGACCATTATGCATTCATGAACGGGGAGAGGACCAACAAGCCGGTTATCGACTATCAGTTCGGAAGCCTCCGTAATGACTTTGACTTTGGTTCCGTTCTGCTGTACAAGGCTTCTGCGCTGAAGGCTGCCGTAAAGAGGATGAAGGTGGACTACAAGTTTGCAGCTCTGTACGACCTGCGCCTGAAGGTTAGCCAGAAGGGCCGCCTGGTTCACGTAAACGAATACCTGTACTCTGAGATTGAGGAAGATACACGCAAGACCGGCGAGAAGCTGTTCGACTATGTAGACCCTCGTAACCGTGAGGTTCAGGTGGAGATGGAGAAGGCTTGCACCCAGCATCTGAAAGATATCGGAGGTTATCTGAAGCCTGAATTCAAGAGCGTTCCTTTTGGAAGGGAGAAGTTCGAGTATGAGGCTTCCGTTGTGATTCCTGTACTGAACAGGGTAAAGACAATCAAGGACGCTATCCTGAGCGCCTTGGCACAGAAGACCAACTTCAAGTTCAACGTGATTGTTGTGGAGAACGGCCCAAGATGCCATTCCTGGGACGGAACTACAGAGGCTATCAAGTCTATCAAGGACAAGAGGCTGGTTCACGTGATTCCTACCAGAAAGGACATTGGCGTAGGCGGTGCATGGAATATGGCCCTGAACCATCCTAAGTGTGGAAAGTTTGCAGTTCAGCTGGATAGCGACGATGTATATTCTGACGAGAACACCCTGCAGAAGGTTGTGGATGCATTCTACGCACAAAAGTGCGCCATGGTTATCGGAAGCTACATGCTCACCGATATCAACCTGAAGATGCTGCCTCCAGGAAAGGTTGACCACCGCGAGTGGACTCCGGACAACGGAAGGAACAATGCGCTGCGTATCAACGGACTGGGCGCTCCAAGAGCATTCTTCACTCCGGTTGCAAGGAAGGTGATGTTCCCTAACGTGAACTACGGAGAGGACTATGCCGTTGGACTGGCTGTTAGCCGCAACTACCAGATTGGAAGAATCTACGACGTGCTGTATTTCTGCCGCCGCCACGACGAGAATTCAGATGCATCGCTGAGCGTAGAAAAGGAGAATACCAACAACACATACAAGGACAGAATCCGCACTTGGGAGCTTGAGGCACGCATTGCGCTCAACGCCAAGAAGAAATAACATTTGAGATCCTTTGACAACATAGTGCTCAACCAGGCGGCAGTGGACCGTCTTTTCCGGGACCAGCTACAGAGGTGGCCTCTTGCGCGGGACAACTATGCGGCTCTGGAAAATGTCAAGCTGCGTTCCTTCCCGCTGGAAGACGGGGCGGAGAAAAGCGTGGAGATGAAGGTCCAGTTCAATCCTTCCAGGATGGTATCATCCACGGCAAAGATTGATGCGGAAACCATACGCAACCGCCAATGCTTTTTCTGCAAGGAAGGCCGTCCGGCAGAGCAGATGGGAATCAGGTTTCAGGGGGTTACCACGGACTATATTGTCCAGGTAAACCCCTTTCCTATTTTCAGGCGCCATCTTGTAATTCAGAGCAAGTCCCACTCCCGTCAGGAACTGGATTCCTCAAGGATGGCGGACATGCTCAGCCTGGCCAAGACCATGAACAAGTTCGTGGTTTTCTACAACGGGCCAAACAGCGGAGCCAGCGTGCCGGAGCATTTCCATTTCCAGGCCGGAGAGAAGGGTGTCATCCCTATAGAGGCTCAGTTTCCCAGGTTTAAAAAGGAGCTGATAATCAGCTATGGACCATCGCTGAGACAAGACGGCCCCGTTCCTTTCAACTATCTGAGGATATATCACTTGCTGGATTATGCCAGAGGTAGTTTTATCATAGAGGCGGCCAGTGTAAAGACGGCTGTTTTCGCAATTGGGAAAATCTATTCCATTCTTTCTACCTTAACAGGAAGGGGCAACGGACGGTTTGATCCGGACGACATAGTTTCTTCCGATATGAAGAAGTTTAGCGAAGGTGGAATGTGGGAGCCTATGATGAACATCGTCTGCTGGTGGCAGGCTGGTTTCTGGAGGATAGCCCTTTTCGCAAGGGGTGAACTCCGTCCGTCTTGCTACACGGCGGAGGGGGCGGAGCACTTTACCATATCGCCGGCTTGCGTGGAGATGTCCGGACTTGTGATAGCACCGGTGGAGGATGACTGGATGCGCCTCAAAGCCAAGGACGTACGCAAGATGTTCAGCGATGTGTCCATTTCATTTGACATAGAAGAAAAACTTATAAGAAAGATGAGAAACCAACCTCAGGTCAGCGTGGGAATCATGCACGCAGACCGCATAAGATTCACGCTTAACGGCAATTACCGCCTCATAGAGAAGAACGGCGTAAGAAACGCA
>JAFZMA010000236.1 GCA_017551215.1 Bacteroidales bacterium
GGTATTACGGCCTTGCCTTTGCCGTCCAGAACAACGGCATCGTGGATATTGTCTATATTATCAGCAATCCTGGATATGCGGTTACCCTCTACGAGAATGTCTGACTGTTTGCCATTCAAATAGATATCCTTGATCAGTATGCGTCCCATCTGTATCGGTTTCAGTCACTTTTGTGGAGCAATTTACGAAAATATTTGCTCTTTTGCTAAATTTGTTGGACTAACCGAAACTGAATATGATTTCCAGGGAACTTATAAAACCTAAAACCATAGCCGTAATTGGCGCTTCCAACGATCTCCTCACTCCTGGCGGAAATCTTGTGAAGAATCTGATAATGAACAATTATCAAGGCAATATCCTGCCCGTGTCCGGTGGCCCTACTACAGTCCAGGGCCTTAAGGCATATCCGGATCTGTCAGACATTCCAGATGTGGACATTGCTTTCATCGCGGAGGATGACGGAGACTGCCTGAGTGCAATAGAAACCCTTTGCTCCAAGAAAAGCTGCAAGGCTGTAATCGTGTTCCCCGACAAGATATCCTCCCCCACACTGACAGCGGAACAGGCGCTTGAAAAGACCCGTGAAATCTGCAATACCTTCTCGGTCACACTGATAGGGCCGAATTCCTCCGGCGTGGCCAACAGCTGTTACTGTGGCATTTATACAAATGCGGCTCTCAAGGAAGGAGGTAAGGTGGAACTCATTTCCTCTTCCAGGACAATGATATCCAACTTTGTGGAATCGGCACCAAGATATGGCATAGATATCTCAGGAATTGTATCTGTAGGTTACTCATCCCTGACCACGGTGGAAGAAATTCTTGCCTGGATGGACGAGAACCGGGATAGCTACGCTTCCTCTGTCAGGGTGTTTGCCATTTACATAGAGAAAATCACTGATTCCGAGGCTATGCTCCGCCATTGCAGAAGCTTGAGAGCCAAAGGTGTAGAAATTGTTGGAGTGCTGGCCTCGCCAACCAAGGTGGTTGCCTCCCTCTTTGAGAAATGCGGCATTATAAGGGCTTTCGGTAAGGATGAGTTCTTGAACATAACGGCCATACTTTCCAAAGGAAGGCCTGATGGCAAGAGAGTGGCCATTCTCACTCAGGCAGGCGGACCTGCTGTTTTGCTCAGCGATCTGTTGCGCCAGAAAGGAGTTGAGGTGCCGCTTATGTTCTTTGAGGACTACAGCTTTGGAAAGACCGCAGGGCAGATATCCTCATTGATAGACGATTGTGACAAGAATCCTGAAGTTGACAGCATGGTTGTGATTTTCGGGCAGAAGGACATGAGCGATTCTTCCGAGGTTTCCAATGTCATATTCCGGAAAGTCCGCCATACGGTCAAACCTGTTTATCCCCTGTTTTCTTCAGAGCCATCCTACAAGGAATACGTGAATGAATACCATCGCCAGGGTGGAATAACTTTTAGGGACGAGGTTGTATTCGGCAATTCCCTTGCAAAGGTGTTGACCTGCCCGCCGATCTATGAGGAAGGACCGTCTCCGGCTATTGACAAGTATATCATAAAGAGAGTGATAGAAGAGAGCCCGGACGGATGGCTGTCTCCTTTTGTGGTTCAGCAGATACTGGATGCCAGCGGAATCAGCCGAATCAGCCAGAATGTGGCTTTGACAGAAGATGAGGCTGTAGAGGCAGCCATATCCATAGGATATCCTGTGGTTATGAAGGTTGTAGGCCCTCTCCACAAGACGGAGGTGGATGGAGTATCCCTTAACATAACGGATGAACATACGCTTAGGTCCGAATTCAGGAGAATGAGCAACATCGGGGGAGTTACCGGATTCATCATACAGCCTATGATAGACGATAATGTGACCGAGCTGCAGATTACATCAGTCAGGCATCCAAGTTTCGCTCCGCTGGTTTCATGCTCGCTTGGAGGCATTTTCGCGGATGCTATGGAAGATATCAGCTATTGTCTAGCTCCGGTTTCCGCAACAGAGGCAGACAAGATGATAGAATCGCTGAGGGCCTACCCTATTATCCGGGGATACAGAGAGCAGGAAGGAGTGAGCCAGATTATTTTCAACGATATTATAAGGAGAGTATCCGCTCTCTGCCTTTCATTCCCTCAGATTGTGGAGCTTGAACTGAACCCTCTGTTCGGAAACGAGAGAGGAGTTATGGCCGTGGGCGCCAGAATCAAAATTGTAAAATAAAAGATGATGAAGAAAATCGCAGATTGGTGGAAAGGTCTGGATCCTTCTGTGAAAGGATTGATTATCATAGGATTGATATGCCTAATCGGAATAATCATAAGATGGGATTACGTGATGGGAGGAATCAAAAAAGGTTTCAATTTTTATAGCGAAAGCGCAAATTAGGGTATTTTGATTAAATTTGCGCAGTTGAATATGGCCACGAGGAACGAAACGGAAAAGACTTTAGACCAGCTTGAGAAATTGATACAGGAGCTGGTGCGCAGGTACGAGGTTGCCGCAAGGGACCGTTCCGATCTTCAGGCAGAATTGAACAAAACTAAAACTGAATTACAGAACGCTAAAAACAAGATAGGAGAACAGGAGAAGAGACTGGAGCATTATGAACTCAAGCAGGCATTCGTTTCCGCAGACGGGTCGGACAAGAAGGCGAGAAAGAAAATCGGAAAGATTGTCAAAGAGATAGATAAGTGCATTTCCCTGCTGAATGATTAGCTATGGCACTCAAGAAGAGCAACATAGAAATTACCGTCACGATAGATAGCATTGAACTTACATACAAATGCTCTCCGTCGGAAGCAGAATTGCTTCAGAAGGCAGAAGAACTTATCAATAAAGAGATTAATTCCTTCCGAAGCAATTTCCGCACACCGGATTACAATAAGATGCTTATAATACTCATGATCAGGTTTGTAATGGCATCTTTGAGGAAGGAAAGCGATGCAGAAGATACAATGGCGTCGCTCAAGGAAATCAATTCTCAGCTTGCTGAATATCTCCATCTCAGCAAATGAACGCTTAGCCGGCGGGAGGCTCTTTGCGAAAATCAACACTAAAAACATCCCGGGCTCTCAAGGTCAGACAATGACAGGCCTAGGTTACCTTTA
>JAFZMA010000237.1 GCA_017551215.1 Bacteroidales bacterium
GATGATTGCACTGGCAAGCTTTGCCATGGCTTTCTTGACTATCATCTTTACATCCAGAACGGTGGAAGCAAGTCCGCCGCTGCTCAGCTTTTCTTTGGCTATCAGACGTTTGCTCTTGTTAAGATACATTACCCAGCACTCTTCGTGAGGAAGGTCTCTGAGAATTGGAGACATGTTCTGGGCCGCAGCAACAGAGGAATAGATTTTTGGAAGCGGAGGAGCGCACTGGCTCTGGTAGCGTCTGGAGATTTCAAACACGGCTAAAAGTTTGACCGCCTTGCCCATTCCTATTCCCGAAAACATGAGGAAGTCTTCTTCCGTAAAGCGGGAAAGCCTAGAAAGATCGTTGCCGGCTTCGTCCAGTATCTCCCGGGCCAGTTCCACCGCGTTCTTTTCCGGGGTTCCGCTGGAGATGATAATGGCTATAAGTTCTTCTGTACTGAGGGCAGCGGCTCCTTTCTGAAGGAATTTTTCCCTCGGTCTCTGGGCTATGTCCCAGCTTGTGATTGTGGACAGATTCTTTGTCATGGCATACCAAATAAAAAACTTCCCGAATGTCGGGAAGTTTTCATGTAGCGCCAAGCAAAACAGTAAATTCGCTGCTGTGTGAATCTTGCGAAAATAAAAAACTTGCGTTTTTTGTACGATTGACTACTTTTCAGCAGCTGCCTCGAGCTTTGCCACGTGCTTTGTAAGACCGCTCTTAAGATTAGAAGCCTTGTTCTTGTGGATAACACCCTTAGCTGCCAGCTTGTCCAGCATAGCGGCCATCTTAGGAAGTTTCTCCTCAGCCTCTTTCTTGTCTGTTGTCTCCCTCAAAGCCTTGATGGCGTTGCGGGCAGTCTTTGCATAATAGTGGTTATGCTCATTGCGCTTTGCGGTCTGGCGTACGCGCTTGTCTGCACTCTTATGATTTGCCATAAATAATGTTTTTGTTTTTGAATTCTGTAGTCGGTAGGAGAATCGAACTCCTATTACAAGAATGAAAATCTTGTGTCCTAACCGTTAGACGAACCGACCAATTGGGGCGCAAAGATATAAAAATTTATTTATTCTGAAAATTTTCTGCCCACTCAAATGAAGTTACCACACTTTCCACCTGGCGGATCAGGTTTCTCTTCTTATATCGCGGAGCATAAACAAAGCCTTGAATGACAAGGAGTTTGTTGGGGTCTTTGGAGTAGAGCACATGCTCCACGAAAGGCCCGCCCATATAATCGTTTGCAACCTCCCAGAGGCCCCTGATTTCCACATAGCTCTTGTCTTTGTACTTGTAAGGGGTCATTATAGGGGTTACGGCGGTGGCGGTGGTCATGTAGCTGTTAGGGAACATTCCGGGCACATTGTTTTTCAGCACTTCATTTTGCTCAGCGATGACAGTCTCCATAGACGGGAACTGCACTCCGTCAAAAGGTATGGTGTAGATGAGAATGCCCTGGTTGATATAAGTCTTTTCGCTTGATACCCAGATAAATCCGTCTGCCACTTTCTTTATGGAGTAGCCCTTTGGGAAGTAAGGGGAGCCTCCGAACCTTTCAGCAACCACGCTGCGGATGGAGCTTTCCTCGAATTTCTTGGAACTGCGGGCAATCCTTTCCTTCTCTATCTGGTCTATGGCGCTGAAAATCACGTCTCCGTTTTGCTTGAGAAGGGAGTCTGCGATAGCGGCGTCCTGCGCGTCTACCGTAATTACTATCTGTGGCTGTGCCCAGACATCTCTTTTTACGAAAACGCCGTTTTCCGTAATCTTGTTGCTGATGTTGAAATACAGGATGTTGCGATGACCCTTGAACAGGTCTGAGAAGGCATTCTGGATTATGTTTATCAGGGTGAAAGACGGCTCTTTCTGAGGCAGCATAGGATAATCCTTTGCCAGGATGTCTCTTACGGTAGTTCCCACTTCTGAATCCCAGTTGGTTTTGTCCAGAACAACTATCACTTCTCCGGCCTTGCCGTTAACGGTTTTCATATAGGCAGAATTGTCGTCTTCTCCGCAGCCGGCAAGCATCGGAATCAGCAAGGCAAGCAAAAACAAAATTTTACGCATAGCAAATGTCTTTTAACGATACAAAAATACCATAATAGGTGGCAGGAACCCTGCCGGCAATATCAATAAAACATCAAATTGAGGCTACTTAAGAAGGCGGAAGATGTCGTTTCCAAAGGCCAGGATCATAAGGCCTATCAGAAGAATCATTCCTACGGTCTGGGCGGCTATCAGGAACTTGTCGCTTGGCTTTCTGCCCGTAATCATCTCATACAGGGTGAATAATATGTGGCCTCCGTCCAGAGCCGGAATAGGCAGTATGTTCAGTACGGCAAGCATTATGGACAGGAAAGCGGTGATGCTCCAGAACGCCCTCCAATTCCAGAATCCCGGGAAAATCTGCCCGATGGCTATAAAACTGCCCACAGACTTGTATGCCTTGGTCTTTGGGGTGAAAATCAGCTTGAGCTGCTTCCAGTAGTTGCTTATCTGCTCGCCGGCTTTCTTTATTCCGGCCGGAATTGCCTGAAGGAGAGTGTATTTCTGCTTTGTAACATTGTAGAACTTGGAAAGGTCTCCTTCCACAACTATTCCGAAGAAACCTTCCGGACTAATCTGCAAAGGAATCTGGAGGAGCTGGAGGCTGTCTGCGTCTCTCTGAACAGTTGCCATTACCTCTCTTCCGGGATGCTCGGCGATGAATTCCAGAACTTCAGAGAACATCAGGCTCCTGCCCTTGGACAGCAGCGTGGTGTCTGTCTGGGTGCTGTCTCTGGCAGGTATGTTCAGGGCCAGCAGGCGGTCTCCCTTCATGAGGCCGGCATTGGCGTTGAGGGATGTGTCCGGGACTTCAGAAACCACGAACGGAATTCCGTAATCGAACAGGTCTGCGCTTTCCAGAATAGCAGGCATGTAAACCGGATCTATGGAAATTTCCTGGCTTGCGCCCTCTCTTTCCACTACTGCTGTCTTGGCCTGTTCCTGAATGAGTTGCAGACGCAGTTCATCAAACTTTTCTACCGGTTTGCCGTCAAAACTAATGACTTTGTCCGCATTGCGGAAACCGATTTCGCGTCCCAGGCTGTTGGTGGCGATACCGGTAGTTACATCCTCGTTCTTGATGTATTCCTCTCCCCATGAGGCCATTATGCAGGAGTAGAGTATTACGGCAAGGATAACGTTGAAGAATACGCCGCCGAACAGCACAAAGAATCTCTGCCATGCCGGATGGCTGCGGAACTCCCACGGCTGAGGCTCTTTTTTCATCTGCTCCTTGTCCATGGATTCGTCTATCATTCCCGCAATCTTGCAGTAGCCTCCAAGAGGCAGCCAGCCGATTCCGTATTCTGTGTCTGATTTCTTTGGCTTCCACCTGAACAGGGCAAAGCCGGCATCGAAGAACAGATAGAATTTCTCCACCTTGATCTTGAAAAGACGGGCGAAGAAATAATGTCCGAACTCGTGTACAAGTACAAGCAGGCTGAGAGCCAGCACTACCTGCAATATCTTCATGAAAACTGCCATAACTGTCTAACTGTCTATATTCCCTGCACTTACACTTATTGCTTCAGTCTTTCCTCAGCGATAATCTTGCAGGTCTTGTCTGTCTCAAATATGTCTTCTACTGAAGGCGAGGCCACAAAAGTACATTTTTCTATTGTCTTTTCTATAACGTCAGGAATCTGCGTGAACCTGATTCCACCTTTGAGGAAGGAGGCCACCGCAATCTCGTTTGCGGCGTTCATTGCACAAGGGATATTGCCTCCTTTCCTGAAGCTTTCGTATGCTATTGCAAGGCACGGGAACTTTTCCAAGTCCGGGTCAAAGAATGTGAGCTGTTTGAGTTCAGGAAAGCTTATTCGCTTGGTATCCAGGCCTATGCGATTCGGATAAGACAGTGCGTACTGGATAGGGACCCTCATGTCCGGGTAGCCGAGCTGGGCCTTGATGCTTCCGTCCGTGAACTGCACCATGGAGTGGATTATGGATTGTGGATGCACCACAACCTCTATCTTGTCTACCGGAATGTTGAACAGCCAGGCGGCTTCCATTATCTCCAGTCCCTTGTTCATCATGGAGGCGGAGTCTATGGTGACCTTGCTTCCCATTTTCCAGTTCGGGTGGTTGAGGGCCTGTTCCACCGTTATCTTGTCAAATTCTTCCTTAGGAAGATGCAGGAACGGTCCGCCGCTTGCCGTAAGCAAAAGCTTTTCAATCTGGGCTCTTTCTCCCTGAAGGCTCTGGAATATGGCGGAGTGTTCGCTGTCTACCGGAATAAGCGGGCTTCCGCATTCGCGGCTCAGACGGCTTATTATGCTTCCGGCTGCCACAAGGGTTTCCTTGTTGGCAAGGGCTATGACCTTGCCCTTTTTCATCGCGGAGATTGTAGGGGCAAGTCCGCTGAATCCTACCATGGATGCCACCACAATGTCCACGTTACCGCCTCCGGCAAGGTCTCCGGCAGATTCCACTCCGGCAAAGACCTTTATGTCCAGTGGCTCAAGCGCGTCCTTTACTTCCCTGTATTTGTCTTTGTTACAGATGACTACGGCGTTAGGATTGAACTGGCGGGCTTGCTGGATGAGCAGTTCCGCGTTGTTGCCGGCAGAAAGCATTTCCACCTGGAACATATCCGGGTGATGGGCTATAACGTCCAGTGCCTGGGTGCCGATGGAACCTGTAGATCCGAGTATGGCGATTCTTCTTTTATTTTCCATCTTGTGGATTTTCGTTATTTCCCGTCTTGAGGATTCTCGTTTTGCTTTTCCTGCTGAGGGATTCTTCCGGAAGTTATCAGCTGGATGTCCTGCATCTGTTTCTGCCATTGGAGGATTTCCTGCTTGAGGGAATCCAGCATAATTCTGTTCTGAACCATTTCCCGGCGAGCCTGTTCTGTTGGGTATCCGGGGATGAGTTTCTTGATTGGTGTTATGCAGATTATCAGGAAACTCAGAATGAAAGCCGCTACAAATCCTATGAGGATGTACAGCAGTTTCCTAAAATCCAGATGATATTTCTCGGAGAGTGTTTTTAACATAAATTCGCTTAACTTTGCACCCGTCAGATGGAGCGAGTCATTGGCATAGATTACGGAAGAAAACGTACGGGGATTGCCCAGAGCGATCCTCTCGGAATCTTTGCCTCTGCCCTTGACTTCGTGCCAAGTGCAAAGATAATTGATTATCTGAAAAACTATGCCCGGACAGAGACCATTAGGCTCTTTGTCGTGGGATATCCCAAGAATCTGGACAACACCCCGAGCGAAAACCTGAAATATGTGGATGCTTTCCTCAAGAATCTGAAGAAGGCGTTTCCGGAGATTCCCGTGGAGCTGGAGGACGAGAGATTCACATCTACCATTGCACACCGTACAATGATAGACGGTGGCATGAAGAAGAGCGACCGCCGCATCAAGGGCAATGCAGACAAGATTAGCGCAGTGCTGATCCTCCAGTCCTGGCTGGACCGCACCGCAAACACAAAAGCACAGACCCCACCAAACGTACTGAATACGTAAACGCTTAGTATACGCGTAACACTTAAACGTACGTAAAACTCAAAGAATTCTTATAACGCTTATAATACACGAAATACTCATAAAGAACGTACGATACAGAAATCTCATACATCGCATAGAATACATAAACAACTCAGATAATGATACTCCCGATATACGTATACGGACAGCCTGTCCTCAGAGAAATAGCAAAGCCGGTGGACCTGAACATGGAGGGTCTGGACCAGCTGATCAAAGACATGTACGAGACTATGAAGAATGCAGACGGCGTGGGCATCGCCGCCCCGCAGGTTGGCAAGAGTCTCAGAATCCTGATTGTTGACGGAACAGACATCGCTGAGGATTATCCGGAGCTCAAGGATTTCAAGAGGATAATGATCAATCCGGAAATCGTGGAAAAGAGCGAGGAGACGGCCGAATATTCAGAGGGTTGCCTGAGCGTTCCGGATATCAACTGCAACGTTGTTCGCCCCAAGAGCATTGCCGTAAAGTATGTCAATGAGAAAAGGGAAACCGTAACAGAAAAGTTTGACGGTTTCGGCTGCCGTATGGTGGAGCACGAACTGGACCATCTGGACGGCCACATGTTTGTAGACCGCGTATCCCAGATACGCCGCAAGCTAATCGGCGGCAAGCTTCGCAAACTGGAAACCCGCAACTTCCGCCCCCGCTACAAAATCAAATAAGCATATTGCAGGCAAACCCTTTTCTTACGCCTTCGCTTCGCTCATCCCGACCTGCCTGAAGGCAGGCCACCCATTCATGTGGCCATGGGCGGCCACAGGCTCCAGAAAAGGTTTACCTGCAATGAGGCTCTATTCAAATCCTACGTAGCTATGCAAGATAAAGCATACGCTTGCCAGAATGTCGCTGCAAGATAAGGTACTGATAATCAGCGATATAACAACATTAACCCACCCGAAATCGGATAGGTTAATGTTGCTAACTCATTGATAATCAATGACAATCCTTGCAGAAAGGGTTTCCTGCAACGGCTAGTCGCTGATTAGGGCTTGGGCGGAAGGGGTGAGGTACTTCTTGATTTCCGAGTATGGTACTACAAATGCAGGAGCACCGGCGGCGTATGCGGCAATCTCGTATTCCTGATAGCAGAAGAGGATGCCGTCCTTCACAAAGCAAGGAGGGGTGTGAGGCTGGGCCGCATAGTACTTGGACACGGAGTTTTCCCAGCAGTACTCGTAAAGCATTTCCTCATCGCTGAGCCCCCAATAATCCATTAAGCCCTTCTTTATGAGTTTGTTCAGGCCGTCGTCCGTAACATCTGCAAGAGTGAGGAAATCCCTCATTATCTTGCCGTCTGACTTGCGGAAAGTTATGCCGTAGTCGGTTCTGCTGCCATGGGCGCCTCCAAGATAAACATCCAGGGCATACATGAAGGTAACGCACTTGCTGTTCTCAAAATTCTTCTTGAAGGACAGTTCATAAGTTAGAGCGGGAGCCGGGAATTCATTTGACTGTTCAAAAGCTTCCTTGTAGGAATCTCCGTAGAACTTTACGAGAGCGATGGCATCGTCTATATTTCCCTCATAGATTTTCTTGTATTGGTTCAGGGATGAAAGATGCTCTTGGAGCCAGTCTCTGACGGCGTTTACAGATACGATGTTCTTGCCGGTAGACTTTGGCCAGTCTATGTCCATGTCAACCTGAATTAATGTACTGTCCTGGTCTTCAACAGGCTCGGTGAGCGTAAGCATAACCTTGTCTGTGTAGCTGTATTTTACGCTGTCTACCTGGAAATCTCCGGTGGCAAAAGGATCCGAGGAAGTCTTGCAGCCGGAAAATGCAAATGGCAGGACAATGAGTGTCAGGGCGGCAATCAAAGAGTTCTTTGTGGGGAAGATATTCATAATGAGTTTTTTATATCTATCGTTGAACTTGTTGGAATGCTGATGTATCGTTGAACTAAATAACTGATGCCTTTATTTCAGAAGGTCTGCGGCGGCAGGGGAGAGAAGTCCTTCCATCTTGTCGTAAGGAATTGTGAAGCCTGGCATTCCGGCAGCGTAAGCGGCTATCTCATACTGCTGGAACTGGAAGTCAACGCCTGTAGAAGTAAACCAAGGACCGTATTTAGGAAGTGGAAGAAGGTATTCCCTTAAGCTTCCGTCTGTATATTCTCCGAGAACTTCTTCCTTGGTTGCATTGAAGTATTCGCAGAGGCCGTCGAAAACCATAGGGATGAGTTTCTGCTCGTCTGCATAATTGTGAGAAACAATGTCGTGCCCGAACATTCTTCCGTCTTCCTTGCGGAATGTTGCACCATAGCAGGAGTGAAATCCGTGGGCACCACCGGTGTATTCTTCGACGACGAACATCCAGGTGACACACTTAGGATTCTCGAAAATTTTGCTGGTAGAAATTTCCACATCCCTGTAGCCGTTGAAAATAGGCGGATCTATGGTTTCCTCAAGAGCTTTCTTTATTTCGTTTCCATAATAGTCTGCCATGGCCTGAGAGTTATTCTGATCCCCTTCAAAATACATTGGGCCCTGGGAATTGTTGGCGGAAATCTGCTCGTTCACCCATTCCCTGATTCTGCGGGCCAGGATGGAATTTCCTTCAGGAAGATCCAGGTCCAGGCTAACAATAATGTGAACGGAATCGTCATCGTTCTTATACTCGGAATCTGCAGGAGGGAGAGGGGCAAGTCTGTCATCAACATAAGAGTACTTGAACTTCTTTACGGAAACGCTGTCTCCCGGTTTCAGGATAGTTGGTCCGCCTGCGTTATTCTTGCAGGAAAAAAGTGCAAGGGAAAGCAGTCCTGCCGCGAATACAAAAAATATTCTTTTCATTTTTTATGGGTTTAATTATTTGAAAATCAATTGTGCAAATTCTTCAAGGTAAATTCTCCACTCTGTCCACACATGACCCCCCTCGCTTTCAAAGTAGGTGTAAGGATAAAGGCAGAGGTCAAACTTTTTCCTCAGCGATGCAACCTCTCCGTACAGAGGATCTGCCTTTCCGATGCCTATCCAGTAAAACGGAGGATTTTTCTCCATCTGGGCTTTCCATTTGAGGTCTATATCGCGGTATATTTCATTGTTCCTGTATTCTTCCTGAACGCTTACAGCGGGGGAGAAAAGCCCCACGGCCCCGAACATCTTGGGATAGTTTGCGCTGATGTACAGGGTGTGGAATCCGCCCATGCTCAATCCTGCGATTGCCCTTCCGCTCTTCTTCCTGATGACTCTGTAATTCTTTTCTACAAAGGAAGTTATGTCTGAGAAACTGCGCTCGAATTCTCCGTCCATTGTCTTTGGCAGATAGAAAAGCGGCATGTTGTAGCCAGTGGAATTCTCCAGAGGAGCGGCCTCTTCTGCAGGGTTGCCGTTAGGCATCACAACTATCATCGGCGATGCTTTCCCCTGCGCTATGAGGTTGTCCATAATCTGGGCCGCACGTCCAAAGTCCAGCCAGGCGGTCTCGTCTCCGCCCATGCCGTGCAGAAGATAAAGTACCGGGAATTTTCTGCGGCTGTTCTCATAGCCGGCCGGGGTATAAACCATCATCCGGCGGTTCATCCCCAAAGACGGACTGTTGTACCATACGGCACTCACAGTTCCGTGCGGAACATCCTTTATCTGATAGTTCTGGGTCCTTTCCCCGTCAACGATGAAAATGTTGTAAAGATCTGAGATATTGCGCCATACAAATAAGTTCAGCGGGTCAAGAACCTTTTGCCCGTCCACCCTGAAAGAGTAGGTGTAGACTTCCGGCGCAACGGCAAAAGGCGTGGTGTATTCCCACACAAAATCCTGTCCAGATGAATTGGCCGCGGAAACGCCGGTGCGGTTTTCAGAAGATAGGGCCTTTGGGGTCATAGCCGCCGGCCTCAGGGAATCCGGCAGAAAGTCTCCGGTAATGGAAACGGATGTAGCCTTTGGAGCCTTGTATCTGAAAGTAACGGTCTTGTCGGCATTTACAACCGGCATAGCTTCCGTTTTGTCTGTATACCATCCCTTCTGTGCATTTAGGCTCAGCGATAGCAGCATCACCGCTGCCATCAACGCAATTTTCCGTATGAAAATCTTTCTCATTCTTTCTTCTATATGTCTTTTCATTTACGGTCTCTTCAAAATCCGGGAACCTGATATTTTTCCGGGCCTTTCAGACCAGGTCCCTCATTCTTCACGCAGACCTTGCAGTATTTCCGGCTTTTTCCTGTTCAGTCTCCTTCATATATATAGGACCTGATATTTTTCCGGGCCTTTCAGACCAGGTCCCACATTCTTCACGCAGACCTAGACTCTTTTCCTTGACTTTTCAGACCAGGTCCCTCATCCGCCATGCAGACCTGGCTCCCCCTACAGTAGAGGGAAGGTCTTTTCAAGGCCGATGCTGTGGGAACCCTTGATCAATATGGTCTTGTCTTTCAGCGGATTCTTTTCCAGATATGCCTCAAGGGCCGGAGTATCCTGGAACAGAAGCACTTCCGTCTTTTCCTTGGCCGCCTTGACTCCGGAGGATTTCTTGGCAAAGAGTTCCTTGTATGCCTTTGCGAATTCCTCTCCCACAAGAAGGACTTTCTCTGTCTGCATCTTGAGGGCCTGGTCCAGAATGTTGCGGTGCTCCTTCTGGGAATCGTCTCCGAGCTCCCTCATATCGCCGAGGAGGAGAACTTTCCTGAATTTGCGGCTGGATAGGGCAAGGCTGTCGAAACTCTCCAGAGAGGCTTTCATGCTGGTAGGGTTGGCATTGTAGGTGTCCTTGATCAGGATGTTGTGCCTTGTCTTGGTCATCTGGGAACGGTTGTTGGCCGGTTCGTAGGAGCTTACAGCCTTCACCGCCTCGGAGGTAGGAATGGCGAAGTAGGTTCCTATGCAGATGGCAGCCAGGATGTTATCGCTGTTGTAGGAGCCAATCAGATGGGTCTTTATTTTGATCATCTTGCCGCCCTTGCTTCCGGACGGGTCTGCAATTTCCAGCTTGAGGAACGGATCCTTGTCTGTGTTCGGCAGAAGGCGCGCGCAGTTGCTTGTGAGCCCGTAAGGTACAATCTGCATCTCCGGACGCTTTTCCGCCATCTCCCTAAGCAGCGGATTGTCTGTGTTTACGAAAGCTATCTTCTTGTGTTCCTGCAGGTTGTCGTAGAGTTCCCCTTTGGCCTTCATTACTCCTTCCAGGGAGCCGAATCCCTGAAGATGCGCCTTGCCGATGCTGGTAATGAGTCCGAAAGACGGGCAGACCACAGACACTAGGGTTGCTATGTCGTTCGGATGAGATGCTCCCATCTCCACAACGGCAACTTCCGTGTCCTTGTTTATGCGCAGAAGAGTGAGCGGCACACCAATGTCGTTATTCAGGTTCCCTTCTGTTGCCACAACCTTGTATCTTGTGGAAAGAACGGCGTTTATGAGTTCTTTGGTAGTGGTCTTGCCGTTGGTTCCGGTGAGTCCGATTACAGGAATCTTGAACTGCAGGCGGTGATGCCTGGCAAGCTGCTGCAAGGTCTTCAGGCAGTTGTCTACAATGATGACTTTCTTAGGGAAAGCCTTCCTTGCGGCCTTTCCCTTCTTGGGATTGTCAGAAATCACGTAGGCCGCACCCTTTTCCAGAGCCTGGACAAGGAAGTCGTTACCGTCGAAATTCTCTCCCTTCAGGGCCAGGAACATGCAGCCTTCCTGAATCTTGCGTGTATCTGTGCAAAGTCCGGAAGTCTTCTGGTAAAGCGTGTAAAGTTTAACGATATCCGGCTTGCCGGCAGCGTTGCAAATCTTGCTGACAGATATGTTGTTTGCCTTGATTCCCAGTCCGGTAGAGCCGAATCCGCCCTCTCCCCTCAAGGTCTCCGAAAGCTTTTCTACCTGCTGCCACTGCACCTGAGTGTATTTTGCAATCACCATCTGCGCAATTCTCTCTCCCGGTTTTATGATGAACGTGTCTTTGGAAAGGTTCACGAGAATTACCTTTATTTCTCCGCGATAATCCGCATCTATTGTGCCCGGAGCATTGCCCACTGTAACGCCGTATTTTGCTGCAAGCCCGCTTCTTGGCCTTATCTGCGCCTCATAACCCTGAGGCAGCTCGATGAACAGGCCGGTAGGAACCACTGTCCTTTCCAGAGAGCCGAGGGCTATAGGTTTTTCTATGTTTGCATTGAGGTCCATTCCGGCCGAAAGAGCCGTAGCGTACTTTGGCAGGGGGTAAGGAGACTGGTTGACTATCTTTACTATCATGTTTAAATAATTTGTTCTTTTCTATCCTTTTCTTCTCAGCGATGAAAGAAGGTGGGTTTTCTTCTGCAGGAAAGCCAGGAATACAAACAGCAGGATTGTATTTACCGCCAGTTTAACAAGAAGCATTGTCTTGTCCTGCAATCCGGCCTGGCGTCCGGTAATCTTTTCCAGACCCATCTGGGCGGCCACGGCTATGGCATACAGCAAAATACCAACGCCTATGTATGCGAGAATCTGCTTCCACCTGTAAGGAATCGGGTAGTATTTCTGCCCCAGATAAGCGCTCAGCAAAAGCATTGCAAGGCAGCTTGCCAGATGTACCCACACAGAAGCCCAGTATGAGAACGCCGGCATAAATATCAGGTTGCCCACGATTGTAACTCCCAATCCCAGAAGCGTTATGATTATGGCATACTTGGTCTGTCCGCTGAGTTTGTACCACATAGATACGTTGAACAGCATTCCCAGAATCATGTAAGAAATCAGCATGACCGGAACAGTTCCCAGAGCACTGCGGAAATCCTTGCCGAGTATCAGGCCTATGATGTCCATGTAGAAGACAATGCCCAGGAATATGAGCATACAGAAAGCCACAAAATATTCCATCACCTTGGCATAAAGTTCATTGGAGCCTTTCTCCCTGTACCTTGAGAAGAAGAACGGTTCCGCCGCGTACCGGAACATCTGTATGAAGAGGTTCATTATCACGGCCAGTTTTATGGC
>JAFZMA010000238.1 GCA_017551215.1 Bacteroidales bacterium
GGTTGAAGAAATCTATCGTCTGGCCAATCAGCTTGTCTATCTGCTCCTGGGACTTGAGGGTCTCTATCGGGAAGCCGAATACTGCCGTCTTGTAATCCTTGCCAGGATAAGCCACTGCCGCGCTTATGCTGGTCTGAGGATAACGCATAATGGTGAAGGATTCCTTGCCTGCAGGAATGAAAGCATCCGGAGCCTCGCAGACATACTTCTTGCTGTTGAGTTCAGAATAGAACTCGAATGTTCCGTTGAATCCGAAGCTGTTCATCACGGAGGAAACCCTTCCGTCCTTAGCGGCGGAGTGTGTCATCCATTTGATCTTCAGCACATCAGCTGCAAACTTAGGTCCCTCTGTCTTATCCACCTCGTATGCATCTACAAGATCGGTAGAAACGTATGCGCCAGAAAGGAGAAGGTTCCTGCCGTTTGCGCAATAATCAGTAATGGCCTTCTTCATTTCCGGAGTGTAGACGTGGTACTTCACAAGCTTGGTAAGGGAGCCGTCGTTGCTCTGGGCCTGCTTGCCCATGATAATATCGCAGATGGAATACTTTTTCAGGTCTGTCTTGCCACTCTCTACCGCGCTTCTGGTAGAGGATATGAAAGCATAGCCGTTGTGCATGAAACCAAGGCCGTGGTCATATGCGTAATCGAATGTGTTTCCGGCAATTATATTACCGGCCTCGTCGCTGTAGCAGGCGCCGAATCCAGGAGCATCATCGTCCGTCCAAGGAACGCTTCTCCGGTACTCGTACATCTTGCCAAGGTAGGAAGCATCTTTTATGTAAGGAACGCCATGGTCGTAATCGGCCAGGAATCCGGCTATTGTGGAATCCTTGCTCTGAATCCACTTAGGAGCGCCCACGCGGTCAAACGCATTGACAACCAGCACAATGTCATCAGACTTCCTCTGGCTTGGAACGCCAACCGCCACAACCTCAGAAGCAAAGCTCTCTCCACCGGCGTTCACTGCGGCAACCTTGAACCTGTAGATATGGTCTTTTTCAATCTTAACCCTGTATTTTGGCTCAGCGACGTATGTCCCTTGGTCGAAACCGTTATCATCTATCGCTGAATAAACCACATATCCTGATGGCTCTGCTGTAGGCTCAAGCTTGTCCTCCACTTTTTCCCAGGAGACAATGGCATGAAGCTCACCCTCGCTAAGCGCATCGAACTCTGTAACAGTCTTTTTTACGGTAGTTACGTTCTTCTTTCCCTTCTTGGTTTTCTTGTCGGTTTTTTCCTCTGTTTCCGTAACCACCTCCCTCTTGGAAGGATTCTCCAGAACCACCTCCATATTGTTGACAGGTAGTGGCTGGACAGTATAAGGAACCTTGTTCTTCCAGGCCAGGAACTTCAGGATTCCCTTGTATATGGCCCTGGAAGCAGTGAAACGGAAATCTGGATCCAGACCGAACTTCATATCCTGATAGTTATGGTGGGAAAGGAACTCCAGAAGCATACCCGGAACCTGCGGAGAACGGCTCTCCGAATAGGAACGGTCCCAAAGCTGGCGACGGCTCCAGTCAAATCCGTACTTGTCTGTAATGTCATCCACAAGCTGAGTCTGAACAATATCCGCAAGGTAACGACCCAGGATTCTGTCGTCTCCGTTAGGATATTTGTCTTCTCCGCCAAAATCCTTGCAGATTCTGGAATAGATGGAGAGCGTTCCTATAATGGTATCGCTGAGGGCATTACCTGCATCGGTATGGAAAGCGAAAGAAAGGTCCACAGGAATATGGCGGCTCTCTGCACCCCATTTAGGCAGGGCCCTGCTTCTTCCGGCAATCGCATTCACGAACTTGCCTCTGGATACATAGTCGTCTGTATAGTCGTTGGTGTTGTGGGAAACGGAATAAACCGTATCCGCAAAACCGCTCCACTGCAGATAATATCTGGCTCCCTCCAGGAACCTCGGCATGCCGCTCACAAAGCCCTCACCTTCTCCTCTGGCGATGTTTCCCATACCGCCTCCGAACTTGCAGGCATCTGCGGTAACAGTACCGTAACTGTTTTTGTTTGTGAGGAATACGCCCTGGTCCTGATTGCCCTTCTTGAAGTGGAAAGTGCCAAGATAAATCCACATTCCACCGCCCATCTTCTGGTTAACGGAGAACTCGGCCTTGCCTCCATTGTACTTGACGGTGTAAGTAACCTTATCTGCACTGCTTGGAAGGGTCTTGTAAGAAATGTAAACTGCATAATCCCCGTCTTCCTCAAATACCGGAGTCCAGGTTATTGTGCTCTCGTTCAGGCTCTCAGATGGTTCGCTCTGTCCTTTTGCAAGGAGTCCCTCCACCTGCATGTAGGAACCCATCTTGAAAGGATTCTCTCCGAAAACGTAAGATTTCTTGGGATGCGCAAAACCCTCTCCATCTCCCTTTGTCCAGTTATAGGAACCGTCAGAAGAACTGTAACCATTAGACTGGGTGTCATTATCAACGATAACCTCTACCCTGGTCCAGTCTCTTTCCTTTGGAATTAGCACAACTGCACCGGCATTCTCCAGCATAGGAACCAGAAACGGCTCCACATAGCTCATGGTATAGGTATCCTCAACCACACCGAACAGCCTGGCTCTCTGGAACTCCCATCTGTCCAGCGTAGGCTCGTAGAACCAGCCGTGAGAATTCTGCATAGCGATATGCCTGTTCTGCAAACCCTTGGTTATTGCGTATGGCTTGCCCTCCTGCTCTTTCAGGCGATTGCCCTTAACCTTCTCCTGCTTTGTGCCCTCCTTCTGGATCTTTGCCCAGGAACCGGTGGTATTGTAGAAAGGTGTAACCAGATCCTCCAGTCTTGAACCATTGGAGAATATGGCCACTTTCTTATTCTTCAGCGATGAAGGAAGGTTTGTCTTTACAATCTCATAGATTTTCTTCACAGCGTCCTGACGGATAGGATAATCCGCCACGTTACGGTTGAAATTGATGTAAAGGGAATCGTTGTTCTTGAAGGTATAGGCATTCTCCACCTTGATTGGAACCTTTACGCCGTTGGAAAGGGTGCGGAGATATGTCCTGAGCTTGGAA
>JAFZMA010000239.1 GCA_017551215.1 Bacteroidales bacterium
CGGATTCGACAAAATCGTTGACTCTTCCCTTAACAGCTACCTACCCAATTACGTGATAACTCCCGCCAAGGGCAAGACTATCATCCTCAGCGATGGCAGGATAAAAGACGCAATCGTTGAGCTTAAACATATCACAAGGGGAAATTCTAAGGGAGAAGGGACGGTTCAGATTTTTCCGGTTATAGAAGAAACGGTGTACGTGCAATATGATGCAGTTCAGTCTATTGCCAAGATTAAGGGAGTACCTGCCGGATACGACACGCTGGCCCGCTTGCAGGCAAATGTTGTGGACGGGGATTTTTCTCTTTCGTTCGGAGATCTGCCAAGAGCTGTGGTGGAAGAGAGCCTTGCCGCCACTTTGATGCTGAGGCCCCAGTTCTTCACCCCGCTTGAAATCTATCTGCCCTCACGGACAGAAGACATATCGCTGATGATGCCGCAAAGCAGCTTGCTGAGCCAGGAAATCCGCCCTGCCGGAATCATAAGCCTTTCCTCCGCAGAGGACAGGGGAACCATTTTCATCCCCGACAGTCTTGCTAGAGAACTAACTGAGTATCAGAAGGAAGAGTGCTCAAGAATAGAAGTTTTCCTCAGCGACGGGTATTCGGTTGCTGTGTCGAAGGCAAGAAAAGCGCTCGGAGAAGACTATGTTCTCAAGGACCGCTTTCAGCAGAACGAGACCATTTACAAGATGATGAAGGCGGAGAAGTTCGCCATCTATATGATACTTCTGTTTGTGGTGATAATCATATCGGTGAACATACTTGCCAGCCTGTCTATGCTGATAATCGAGAAGAGGGAAGATATTGACACTTACCGCGCTATGGGCATGACAACGTCTTCTGTGCGCCGCAGTTTCATCCTGCACGGATGGCTGATTTGCATGGTGGGGGCGGTTATCGGCATTGTTGCGGGCCTTGTTCTTTGCTGGCTGCAGTATCAGTACCACATTGTTCCGATGCCCGGCAACTTTGTCATCAATTATTATCCGGTTGTAGTCAAGGTCTCCGATGTGATACTGACTCTTCTGAGCGTGGCTGCAATAGGCTTCATAATGGCTTATATACCAGCCAGAAACATTCGCGGAGGAAAAGGATTGAGTTTTTAAGTCAAGATAAAAGCATAATTATGAAAAAGATTATTTTCCTGATGATTGTGGCTGCTTTTGCATTTGGGTGCAAGAACAACTCCGGAAACACCCCGGCAGATTCTAACGAAAATGCAAGTGGGGAACAGGCTGTAGCTCAGCCGATAGACACGCTTGCTCTCTTTGATACTATCAACGGCCAGTTGATGAATCTGCCGGATGAACAGCTGTGGTCCAAGGACATTTTTACTCCGGAATACTATGAGGCTTGCCAGAAGCTTTGCGAGTTCTCGGATGGAGACGCGCTTTGGTGCCTTGGCAGTATCCAGGAGGTGAAGTCGGTGAGCCTGACAGACGTATCTGAATTCAAGATTCAGGACTATGCCCATATAACGGCAGAAGCCGCTCTTTCCTGCCAAGATATTGATGACGGCAATGAAGGAACAGAATTCCGCTCCCTTAAGCTGATACTCCGCGATGGCAAATGGCTCATAGACGATGTTAACAATTCCAAGGAGTCTTACCTTGAGGCTGTCCGCGAGCATGAGGAGTCTGTCAAATAGTTAACAGGCACTCGGCGATGTTTTACCGTTTTCTCACATTGTCAGAGGCGCTTGGCAAGTTCAACGATGTCCTCTGGACGTATGTCCTGGTGGCAGTTCTGCTGGCTTGCGCCCTGTGGTTTACGCTGAGAACCAGGGGTGTGCAGTTCCGTATGGTGGGAGAGATGTTTCGCCTTCTGGGTGGCAGCGGCAAGAAGAAACCGTCCGGACAGGGCCTTGAGGAAGGCAAGCCCAGGAAGAAGATTTCTTCCTTTCAGGCATTTGCTGTGTCTCTGGCTTCCAGCGTGGGAACCGGCAACCTTGCTGGCGTGGCCATTGCAATTGCACTGGGCGGCCCGGGGGCAGTGTTCTGGATGTGGGTAATCGCCATAATGGGTGCCGCAACTTCCTTTGTGGAAGCAACCCTGGCGCAGCTGTTCAAGCAGAGGAGCGGGAGCGACTATATTGGCGGTC
Organism: Bacteroidales bacterium; assembly: GCA_017551215.1. The sequence continues at coordinate 2,104 of JAFZMA010000239.1, forward strand.
CGGCTTACTACATCCGCAAGGGTTTGAAGAATCCGTACCTGGCGGCTCTGTTTGCCGTGCTGCTTTCTGTAACGTTCGGATTGTCATACAATTCCATCCAGAGCAACACAATCGGAGACGCTATGGTTGTGGCTTTCAACTTGCAGGAATCCCTGCCGTCTTCAATAAGCATCTTTGGGTACAGCGTGGATGCGGCGCATGCTCTTGTGGGCGTGATATTGGCATCGCTGAGCTTGAGCATTGTGTTTGGCGGAATCCACAGGATAGCCAAGGTGAGCAGCATTGTGGTGCCGTTTATGGCGCTGGCCTATCTTGCACTGGCTCTGTTTATTGTGCTGAGGCATATAGATATGGTTCCGCAGGTGTTTTCCCTGATTGTTAAAGACGCGTTCGGCTTTGCACAGGTTGCGGGCGGAGGCATTGGGGCTACCATGATGATCGGTATCAAGAGGGGACTCTTTTCCAACGAGGCCGGCGAGGGTTCCGCTCCGAACGTTGCCGCCACTGCAGATGTGTCTCATCCTGCAAAACAGGGACTTATGCAGGCGCTCGGAGTTTTTGTGGATACGCTTGTGGTTTGCAGCTGTACGGCATTCGTGATTCTTTTCAGCGGAACGCATGCCTCCGGAGACCTCAATGGAATTGCCCTTACGCAGGCGGCCCTGGAGAGCGAGGTCGGACGGTTCGGCACCATATTCATTGCCGCTGCAATTTTCCTGTTCGCGTTCTCGAGCATCATCGGGAACTATTACTACGGGGAGTCCAACATAAGATTCCTGACAAAGAACCGCCACAAATGGATTCTTGTGCTGTTCCGCATACTTTCAGGAGGGCTCGTGGTATTTGTCGGCGCCTGTGCTTCTCTGGATATAGTCTGGACGGTGGGAGACATCTTCATGGGCTTCCTTGCGCTGGTGAACATATTTGCTATAATCCAGCTCGGCAAGTACGCATTCCGCTTGCTAAAAGACTATTGCAAGCAAAAGAAAGAGGGCCGGGATCCAATCTTCAAACGCTCCCAGATGCCAGACGTATACATCGATTGCTGGGACTAAGCTATTGTATTTGTAAGAAATATTCTTACATTTGTGGTTGAGAAAACCACAAAATATGGGCAGAACAGTAACAGTTGCATTGGGGCAGTATTATGAGGATTTCATTAAATCCAGCATATCTGCAGGGCGTTATAATAACGCCAGTGAAGTAATACGTGCGGCTCTTCGGCGTTTGGAAGAAGATGAAGCACGTTTTAAGGCATTGAGATCTGCTCTCATGGAAGGAGAGACTAGCGCAGATGTAGAAGACTTTGATTTTAATTCATTTATGAGGGGTTTGAAAGAGGAAAGGAAGTTGAAAAATGGCTGATTTTGTTTTATCCGAAAAAGCCCTAAAAGATCTTCATGATATTTGGAACTATACCGTAGATGTCTGGTCTGAAATTCAGGCAGACAAATATGTAGAAAAATTAAAAGAATCTATTGACGACATTGCAAAGAATCCAAGAACAGCAGGTCAGTCTTATGGATTTGTGCGTCGAGGATACAGAGGTTTTCATTCAGGAAAACATATAATCTTCTTTAAGATTTTACGTAACGGTAACGCCAGGATTGTTCGTATTCTTCATGAACGAATGGATTATATAAAACACATGTGAGCTGGACGTTATTTCTTGAAGAGGGCGTAGATTGCGGAGCCGCTGCCGGTCATTGAGACATAGGCGGCTCCGATTTCTTTGAGTGAGTTCTTTATGTTTTGAAGCTGCGGGAATTCCTTGAATACAGGGGCTTCAAAATCATTGATGATTCTTCCTTGCCAGTTCTCAACGGGTTCTGTAATAAGCTCGGTTATGTGGAAAATCTGCTCGTCCTTTTTTCTTTTAGGAACAATGGAGTATGCTTTCTTTGTGGACACAAAGCAGTCCGGAGAGAAGACAATTTCTACGCGGTAGTTTTCC
>JAFZMA010000240.1 GCA_017551215.1 Bacteroidales bacterium
CTTCATGCCTTCCTTCTGGTCTTCCGTAGAGAAGCAGAGGGCAAAGAGATCGTTCTCTATGGCGATGGCCGTGTCTATATCTGTCTGCATTCCGCGGTTAATGGCTTCTTTGCTGAGCCTTACTGCGATAGGGGCGTTCTTTGCAATGGTCTTAGCCAGGGCCAGAGCTTCGTCCATAAGCTGTTCCGGTTCTACAACCCTGTTGACCAGGCCAATCCTGTAAGCCTCCTCTGCGGTTATCGCCTTGGCTGAGTAGATGAGTTCTTTTGCGCGGCCTTCCCCAACTATTCTCGGAAGCCTCTGAGTGCCAGAGAAACCAGGAGTTATGCCCAGTCCCACCTCCGGCTGGCCGATCTTGGCCTTGGAGGATGCTATGCGGATATCGCAGGAAAGAGCCAGTTCGCAGCCTCCACCCAGCGCAAAGCCGTTGATGGCTGCTATGGTAGGCTTGCCCAGAAGTTCAATTTTGCGGAAAACCCTGGAACCCTGAACTCCGAAGTCCTTTCCCTGGGCGGCGTTCATCGTGCTCATTTGCGAGATATCTGCCCCGGCCACGAATGCGCGGCCTTCTCCGGTGAGTATGACAACATTTGTCTCTGGGTCCTTTTCTATCTCCGAAAAAGCCTGGTCCAATTCTGAAAGTACCTCAGAATTAAGGGCGTTCATGCTCTGCGGATTGTTGATTTTTACTATGCGGACGTTTCCTTCCCGCTGGATGATGAGGTTTTTGAATTCCATATTGAGAAATGTGTTAAAAATCATGTTCAGGACATCCCGTCCTGCATCTTGCGAAGTTACTCAAAATTTTGCGAAATAAAAATATAACATCGTTGTTTCTTTTTTCGGACTTTTTGATTATATTTGTCTGGTTTATGAAAGCATATAACGAATTCTAAAACAAATAATATTCAAAACGTTTTCTTATGGATAAAAGAATTTCATTACAGGAAGCCGTTTCTATGATTAAGGACGGTATGACAATCATGGTGGGAGGTTTCCTCTCTGCCGGTTCTCCGCTGGACATCCTGGATGCCCTTGCAAAGAGTGATGTGAAGGATCTTACCCTTATCTCCAATGATACTGCATATCAGGGAATTGGAGTAGGAAATCTGATCGGTGCCCACAAGATCAAGAAACTCTATGTTTCCCATATCGGAACCAATCCTGATACAGCCGCCCAGATGAACGCCGGCGAGCTGGAAATCGAATTCTGCCCACAGGGAACCCTGGCAGAGAGAATCCGCTGTGGCGGAGCCGGCCTTGGCGGAGTGCTCACAACTACCGGAATGGGAACTGTCATCGCTGAGGGAAAACCTACTGTGGAAGTTGACGGCAAGACTTACCTGCTCGAGAAGCCGCTCAGGGCTGATGTGGCCTTGATTGGCGCTACGGTTGCAGATGAAAGGGGAAACTGCATCTATGTTGGAACATCCCAGAACTTCAACCCTCTGATGGCTGCTGCTGCAGACGTTGTAATAGTTGAGGCTGAGAAGATTGTGCCTGCTGGAGAAATCAAGCCGGAGGCTGTAATCACTCCTCACGTTTTCGTTTCCCATATCTACCAGTCTACCAATAACCTGCAGAAAGTAAGAGAATAATCCTATGGCAGTAAAATCATTGATTAGGGTGAGAATGGGCGGAGAAGACGCCCATTATGGCGGAGGCCTTGTAGACGGCGCTCACATGCTGAAACTCTTTGGAGACGTGGCCACTGAACTCCTTATCATCAACGATGGAGACGAGGGCCTGTTCAAGGCATACGACAATGTGGAGTTCATAGCTCCAGTGTATGCAGGAGACTATATCGAGGCTACCGGAGAGATAACCAACATTGGAAACACTTCCCGCAAGATGACATTCGAGGCACGCAAGGTGATTGCTCCTCGTCCTGACGTTTCAGATTCTGCAGCTGACGTTCTGGAAGAGCCTATAGTGGTCTGCAGGGCCAGCGGAACTTGCGTAGTTCCTGCCAAGTGCCAGAGAAAGAAATAATTGCGATATGGATAAACTGATTATCACAGCAGCAATCTGCGGTGCGGAAGTTACCAAGGAGCAGAATCCTGCCGTTCCTTATACCGTGGAGGAGATTGTACGTGAGGCAAAAAGCGCGGTGGATGCCGGAGCTGCCATTGTTCATCTCCACGTAAGATGGGATGACGGTACTCCGACCCAGTCCAGAGACCGTTTCCAGGAGTGCGAGGAGGCAATTCTGAAAGTTTGCCCGGATGTGATCCTGATTCCTTCTACCGGCGGTGCCGTAGGCATGACTCCGGACGAGAGGCTTCAGAGCACGGATACCAACCCTCTGCCAGAAATGGCCACCCTCGATTGCGGAACCTGCAATTTTGGAGACGAGATATTCGACAACACGATGCCTACAATGAGGGCATTCGGAAAGCGTATGATGGAACGCGGCATAAAGCCTGAGTACGAGTGCTTTGAGATGGGCCATCTGGATACTATCCTGAATATGGCCAGGAAAGGACAGGCTCCAGGAGCTCCTATGCAGTTCAATTTTGTGCTGGGCGTTCCGGGCTGTACTCCTGCAACTGTTGCCAATCTGTGCTGGCTGGTTAACGGAATTCCTGCCGGCAGCACCTGGACAGTTACCGGAGTTGGCCGTCACGCCTTCCCTATGGCCGCTGCCGCTATCGCCATGGGCGGTAACGTAAGAGTTGGCTTTGAGGATAACCTTTATCTGTCTAGAGGCGTCCTGGCACCGTCCAACGGCGCTTTGGTCGAGAAGGTTGTTCGTCTTGCCAACGAACTCGGCAGGCCTATTGCCAACAGCCACGAGGCCAGAGAGATACTCGGTCTTGCACCACGCAAATAATCAAATCGTTGAACAACATAAAACACAATAGAACAATATGCAAAAACATGGAAATCGCTACGGTACCCACCGTGTAATCGAGCCGATTGGCGTTCTGCCGCAGCCGGCTAACAAACTGGATAACAACATGGATGAGATCTACGACAACGAGATTCTCATAGATGTACAGACACTCAATATAGACTCCGCTTCTTTCACAGACATCCACAATTACGCAAAGTCCCAGGCCAAGAATCCTAACGACGAGGCTGAGGTTATGGAGGAAATCAAGAAGGAGATGCTCCTGAACGTAGAGCTTCAGGGTAAGCACCGTAACCGCCGTACCGGTTCCGGAGGTATGCTCCTTGGTACAGTAGAGAAGATAGGAGACGCTCTGAAGGGCAAGATAGACCTTAAGGAAGGCGACCGCATCGCCACTCTGGTATCCCTGTCCCTGACTCCTCTCCGCATAGACGAGATTCTCAACATCAAGGCAGACGTTGACCAGGTAGACATTAAGGGAAAGGCCATTCTCTTTGAGAGCGGTATCTACGCAAAGATTCCTAACGATATGCCTGAGAAGCTGGCTTTGAGCGCATTGGACGTTGCCGGCGCTCCTGCACAGACAGCAAAGCTCTGCCAGTGCGGCCAGACAGTAGTTATCCTTGGCGCAGGCGGAAAGAGCGGAATGCTCTGTTGCTACGAGGCAAAGAAGAGGGTAGGCGTTACCGGTAAGGTTATCGGTCTTGCCAACAGCCCTAAGTCTACCAACCGTATCAGGAATCTTGGCTTCTGCGATGTAGTGGAGAGTGTTTCCGGTATGACTCCGGTTCAGGTTAACGAGCTGGTAAGCAAGCTGACAGACGGCAAGATGGCAGACGTTACCATCAACTGCGTTAACGTGCCAGACCAGGAGATGACGGCAGTTCTCTGCACAAAGGACGACGGTATCGTTTACTTCTTCTCAATGGCTACAAGCTTTACCAAGGCAGCTCTGGGAGCAGAAGGTATAGGAGCAGACGTGAACATGATTATCGGCAACGGCTATACAAAGGGCCATGCAGAGATTACTCTTCAGGAACTCCGCGAATGCGAGAAACTGAGAAAGATATTTGAAGAACTTTACGCTTAATTACTGATTTTATGGCAGTTTCAAGAAGAAAACA
>JAFZMA010000241.1 GCA_017551215.1 Bacteroidales bacterium
CTTTTTCATCGCGGAAGATGAATTTTCTCTTGAAATAATCCTCGTTTTCTATGAAATAGACCTGCAGGCGGGCCTGAGGGATAGAGGCCACCTTGATTACAAGAGGCCTGTCCACATCGCTGACAACTATGTTCATGCCGGATAGCCTGATAACCTCGTGCAACTGGTTGCGGCGTTCGTTTATGCAGCCGTATTTAGGCATGAACGAGCGTATCTCCATTCCGTTCTCCTGAGAGGCCTGTGGCATGAATCTGCCGGCTATGGCCGTGGGACTCTCTGGAACATAGGGAGTTATCTCTGAGCTTATGTATAAAATCCTGACAGGCGCTTTCATCCGTAAAATAGTTTATGCAAAGATAACAAAATTTTTTAACTATTGGGCCCATTTTTATATCTTTGACGGACGTATCTATATGGACAGGAAGGAAAAGAGCAGATTGCGCAGGCGTTTTTGGCGCTCATACATCTCTTCTGTGATAAGTATCGCCATGGTACTTTTCATAGTGGGGCTGTTTTCCGTAATGCTGATCAGCTCAAGAAAAGTTTCCGCCTATTTCAAGGAAAACGTGAAGCTTTCCGTGATTCTTTCCGAGAACATTTCCCCGTCTCAGGCGGAGCAATTTACACAGAATCTTGAGGGTATGCCGGAAGTAGCCTCTGCTGAACTGATTACCCAGGAGAGGGGAACCCAGGAGATGAAGGAGTTGCTCGGCGATGACTTTCTGGAAGTGTTTGAGACCAATCCGATACCGCCTTCCGTAAACGTGCAGATGAAGGAGGAGTTTTTTGACGCGGAAAACATAGCCAGATTCAAGGAGATGCTCAGCGAAGATCCTATGGTGGATGGTCTGGAGTATCAGGAGGGCATAATCACTACTATTAACGATAATCTCAGGATGGTGGGGCTCTTTTTCGCGGGCTTTGCAATCCTGTTGGCGCTTACTTCTATTGTGTTGATAAACAACACAGTGCGCCTGAATATCTTCTCCCGAAGGTTTTCCATAAGGACGATGCAGCTGGTGGGAGCCACCAGAGGGTTTATCCAGAGACCTTTCCTTGGAAATGCCGTACTGCAGGGAGCTTTGAGCGCCCTGCTTGCCGTAACGGCCCTGTTCGGCTTTGGAATGGTGCTTAAAAAGCAGATTCCGCAGCTTTGGTCTATCATCGGAACGGAATCTTTCCTATATTGCGGCCTCGGACTGCTGGTGTTGGGAATACTGCTGTGTTTTGTATGCACATACGTGGTGGTCCGGAAGATGACATCCATGTCTGTGGACAGAATGTATAACTATTAGAAAGAAGGCAATTATGTCAGATAAAAACGGAAATTTCGCTCTTCCAAAGAAGAACCTTCTGTGGATAATCATAGGATTCCTGGTAATGGTGCTGGGGTATCTTCTGATGATGGGTGGCGGTAGCTCCGAGCCGTCTCAGTTCTCTCCGGAGATATTCAGTTTCAGGCGTTTGGTTCTTGCTCCGATTATTATCATAGCCGGAGCGGTGGGAGTCACCGTTGCAATTATGCGCAGGGGAAAGGGCGGAGATTCCACAGAAGAGAAACAATAACGGGATTAAACATAAAGAAACAGATATATGATTGATTGGTGGCATGGATTGATACTGGGTCTGGTGCAGGGAATCGCTGAATTCCTTCCTATAAGCAGCAGCGGACATCTTACAATTATGCAGGAAACTTTGGGGATTAGCGGAGAGGGCAATCTGGCATTCGACGTGGCCGTGCATGTGGCTACGGTTCTGAGTACCCTGGTTGTTTTCTGGAAGCCGATTTCCAAGATCGGGAAAGGATGTCTGCTAAAGGGAATGAACAAGGAGAAGGACTATGTTCTGAAGATACTTGTTTCCATGATTCCTATCCTGCTCGTGGGATTCCTGCTTAAGGGATTTGTAGAGAGAATTTTTGATACGGAAAGAGTTGCCCTCAATACCGGCAACGGTCTTCTTGTTGTGGGTATCATGCTGATAATTACTGCTGTACTGCTCCTGGTTTCAGAAATAATATGTGCCGTTAGGGATCTCAAGCACGGCAAGGACGCTGAGGATAAGGCGCAGAAGATTGCTGACAGGATGACCGTTACGGACGAGATGAGCGGTCCGGAAAAGCGCAAGATTTTCTCAATGCAGAATGGCATAAACTACTGGCAAGCTTTCCTTGTGGGAGTCGCCCAGAGTTTTGCGGTTCTTCCGGGTCTTTCCCGTTCTGGCGCCACTATTGCTACGGGTCTGATGGCCAAGGTCAAGAAGACATCCATAGCGCAGTTCGCATTCTTGATGGTGATTGTGCCGATTCTGGGAGAGGCTTTCCTGGAAATCATTAAGGGACTCAGGGGTGCAGACATGAGCAATTTCTTTACGGTTCCGGTATTGTGCGGATTCCTTGCGGCTTTTGTTGCCGGGCTGTTTGCTTGTACCACTATGGTGCAGATTCTCAAGAAGTTCCGTCTGTGGGGCTTTGCCGTTTACTGTTTCATTGTAGGAGTTCTTTGCATTGTCCTTCCGTATTGCATCGGATAAATGGGTCTGCATTATTTCATATCCGATGTTCATCTGGGTCTGGAGTATCAGGATCCTGTGCTGAAGGAAAAGCAGTTTGCCTCTTTTCTGGAGTCTCTGCCATCCCAGACCAGCCAGGTTTTCCTGCTCGGCGATATCTTTGATTTCTGGTATGAGTACAAGGATGTGATTCCGCGCAAGTTTACGCGTACGCTCGGGGCTCTTGCCCATCTGGCGGACAGGGGCGTGAAACTGTTTTTCATCAACGGGAACCACGATATCTGGACATACAATTATCTACAGACAGAGATAGGTGTAACAATTCTCAAACAGCCTCATCTGCTGGATATTGAGGGAACCCGTTTCTGCATCGGGCACGGAGATGCAATCTGGCACAGTACGGGCATGTACCGCTTCATGAATTCGGGTTTCAAATGCCGCGTTCTCCAGGTGATGTTCAGCGCCATTCACCCGAGGTGGGCCATGCTTCTGGGCCATACATGGAGCCGCCACAACCGTCTGACTCACTTCAAGAGCGAGGACGAAAAAACCATCGCGGAGTATAAAAATGCAGTGCTGAGAGACGGAACGGCCTGGGCTGCTTCTTACCAGAAGTCTCTGGAGGAAAAGGGGGAGAAGAAGGTAGACCATTTTATCTTCGGGCACTATCACCAGCCTCTTGATGCTCAGATTGATGGGGGCGGGGATTTCTCCATCCTCGGCGATTGGATCCACAATCCGGACTACATGGTGTTCGATGGTTCCTCACTCAATAGGTTCACTCCTGTCTTTTAAGCAAATCGCTGAGGATAAAGCTATTTGGTAAACATTGAATAGTAGAGGGCGTCGAATGCGCCGGAGTTGTATATGAGCACCAGGTCCTCCACCTGGCGGTCTTCCCCGAATTTGTCGTATGGTTTCTTGAGGTCGTTGCCAAAGATACGGGCTACTGTTTGCCAGAATCCGGCAGAGAGCTTTCCGCGGTATTCACGGATTATGTAGAAAGACGTTCTGCCTAGTTCCCTGTCTATGAGTTTGAGCAGAAGTTTTCCCTGGGAGATGGTGAGGTCTCTCATGGGTTTCTCGAACTGCCTGAAGAGTTTTTTCTGGTAGTCTGAGATGTAGCGTTCCCGTTCTGCTTCTGAGAAGTCGCTGACTGCCAGCACGCTATCTGCCTCCCGGATTATTTCTCTGGCCTGAAGGGCATAAGGATAGGTCTTCTTAAAATTGTAAACGAGCCGGCGGTATTGTCTCCAGGACTGGCGGCTACGGTTGCCCCTCATGCGGTCAAACCTGAAAATCGGCGGAAGCTGGTCCAGGAAAATTGTGTCCCCGTTTATGACTTGTATTGCCATTACGTGGTAGGAGTCTCCCGTGATGCCGGCCTTGGCTTTTTCCATCTCCATGCGCATCATCCGTTGCTGGCGGCGCTTGAGCCTTTCTTCTATGGCCTTTTTGTCTTGCCGGATTCTATCCAGTTCGCTCAGCGATGTCTGAATGGTGTCCTTATGCTGTGCATAAAGCCCTGTCTGAGACGCAAGTCCCAGCAGCGATGCGGCAACGCAAACAGCCATTATGCGAACGGAATTTTTCACGTTTCAAAAGTACTGCAAAACTTGTGCATTTTTGTATATTTGTGTTTGTCTTAATGTTTAGCCAATGAACGATTTCTTCCATTTTCAAGGCTTTACACCTTGGGTTTTCCTTGTGGATATGGGCTTTATTTTCGCCCTGATGCTGGTGGGCAAGTTCATAAGGGTTAAAGTGAAAATAATCCAGAAACTGTTCATTCCGCCGAGTTTGATTGCGGGTTTGCTGGGCCTGGCTATGGGGCCTCACGGTCTGGGATGGATTCCTTTCTCCGGCAATCTTTCTTCATACGCCGCTGTGCTGATAGCCCTTGTGTTTGCAACCCTGCCGTTTTCCGCCCAAAAAACCACTGTCAAGGAGGTGGTTACGCGTGTGGGGCCTATGTGGGTCTATGCCCAGATTGGAATGTTGCTGCAGTGGGGCATAATGGGACTTCTGGGAATTTACCTGTTCAAGTCTATCTGGCCGGATCTTAACCAGGCGTTCGGAGCCATGCTTCCTACTGGTTTCTACGGCGGACACGGAACTGCGGCTGCAATTGGCAGCGCCTTTGAAAACCTGGAGGGCGGCCTCAAGTGGGACGATGCCATGACTTTAGGAATGACAACCGCTACGGTGGGTGTGGTCATGGCAATCATATTCGGCCTTGTGATAATCAAATGGGGTGCAAGGCACAAGCAGACTAAATTCATCGCTGATTTTAAAGATCTTCCTCCAGAGTTGAGGACTGGGCTTCTGCCTGAGGGCAAGAGAGATTCCCTGGGAGAGGCCACAATGTCTTCCATTTCTATCGAGCATGCCACGTTCCATTTTGCGATAGTGTTTGTGGTGGCACTGCTGGGTTATGTGCTCAGCGTGGCCGTAAAGAACTGGTGCAGCGGGCTTGAGGCACCTTACAACGGCATGGAGCTTCCGGTTTTCTCCTGCGCCTTTGTGGCCGGACTTCTCCTTAAGAAGCTGTTCGATGTTACCAAGGTTTCAGATTACGTTAGCCGCGAGACCGTTCAGAGGGAAGGCAGTTTCTTTACGGACCTTTTGGTTACGTGCGGCGTGGCTTCCATCAAGCTGGGCGTGGTTGTCCAGTATTGGCTGCCGTTGCTGGTTCTCATCCTTGTGGGCGTTGCCGTAGTGTTTGCCATCACATTCTACTTCGGGCGGAGGCTGTCTCCGAGCTACTGGTTTGAGCGTTCCATTTTTGCATGGGGCTGGTGGACCGGCACAATGGCCATGGGCATTGCACTGGAGAGGATTGTGGATCCTAAGATGAAGAGCAAGACCATGGATGATTACGCTCTGGCATATCTCCCGATTGCTCCGGTGGAAATAATACTCATTACGCTTGTTCCTATTTCATTCACGGCCGGGTGGGGCGGTCTTCTGATGTGGATTTGCCTGGCTGCCAGCGCCGTGCTGATACTCCTGGCAGTGAGCATGAAGTGGTGGAGGCGCAAAGGCCAAGCCTAGCAGATATAATCGCTGAGATAAATATTTGAAACAACATTTTTGTTCTAATAGAGAAATATGAGAAGAGTTTTTTCCCTTCTGGCTGTGGCACTGTTGATTGCCTGCAGCCTGGATGCACAGAGCGGAGAGCATTGCGGAAAATGCAAAAAGAGCGGCGCCCTTAACCTTACGGACACAGAGTACATGGCTCTTGCGGACAGCATCCACAAGGTTGCCATTTCCTTTGACACTCATGTGGATACACCAACGTACATGATGGATCCGGACGGCCATTACACCGTGGCCAAGGGTCAGGTGAGCTTTGAGCAGATGAGGCGCGGTGGCCAGGACGGGGCTTTCTTTGCCATATATCTGGACCAGGGTCCGTGGCAGAACCAGAAATCGCTGGATTCCGCTTACAACTGGTGCCACAGCGAGCTTCAGTTCTGGAAAGACTATGTTACCAATTACTGCAGCAGCGAGGCCGGCATTGCCTACTCTACAGATGATGTGTACCGTCTCAAGAAAGAGGGAAAGCGGATTGTGGTGCTTTGCATAGAGAACGGCTATCCGGTTCGCACGCTTGAGGATGTGGACGAGTTTGCAAGTATGGGCGTCAAGTACATAACCCTCTCCCACAACACTCCGAACCAGATTTGCGACGGCAGCCGCTACGTCAAGTCCTATTACTGGTATCCGTCTACCGGACACGGCCTTAGCCAGTTCGGGGAAAAGGTGGTGGAGAGGATGCAGCAGAAGGGCATAATGGTGGACGTGTCCCACATTTCCTCCGAAGCCCTTGCGGATGTGCTCAGGGTAGCCAAGGCTCCTGTTTTTGCCTCCCATTCCGCCTGCAGGGCCCTCAAGCCATCCCAGACACGCAATCTCACGGATGATGAAATCCGCGCCATTGCTGCCGTTGACGGTGTAATCCAGGTTGGAACGGGCCGCTTTTTCCTCAGCGATGACCTCCCGTATTATAAAGTGGGCGTTGCCGTTCTGGCCAACCACATAGATCATATCAAAAACCTTGTAGGATACCGCCACGTGGGTCTGGGAACAGACTTTGACGGCGGTGGCGGCGTCGTGGGCCTGGATAATTCCGCCCAGATGAAGAATCTCACCGTAGAGCTCCTGAAGCGCGGCTGGACCGCCGATGAACTCATCGCCTTCTGGGGCGGCAATCTCCTCCGCGTCTGGAAAGCCTGCGAGGCCTACGCCTCCCAGTTCAAATAACCTCGCCCCTGCAAGACAAATCGCTGATATTCAGCCAATTGTTGATATTAACCTACCCGTTTTTTAGTAGGTTCATATCAACAACATGCTGACAATGAGCACCTTACGTTGCAGAAACCCTCTTTATTTCCATCGCGCGCGAGCCTTGCTGTTATCCTCAGCGACAAGCAGACTGCCGCATTGTGCAGCGGCAGGCTGACTGCCTGGAGGGCGTGCCCACCCCCGGGCACGGGAAGGGGGAGGGGCCCGGCAGAGACGAGTGGTCGCAGACCACGAAGTATATGCAGGGAGGGGCCGGAGCGAGCAAAGCGAGCGGAGTCCCGACAGGCACGTCAGGCCTGCCCGGAACAATGCGGTTTGTCGAAAAAATTTTGCCCAAGAAATCCAAAATGCGGGTATCGCTGAGGATTTGCAAATTTATAAATCGCTGAGATTAGGTGCTTTGGCTATCAAAAAAATTTGGCCAAAATGAATAAAAATTTTAGCGAAAAAATTTGCAGATTCAGATATTTGTTTTACCTTTGCACCCCAACGCGAGGTTCCGTTACAACCTAAGTCGTTGAAAATTAACAAGATAAAGCTAAAAGCTATGTTACAACCAAAGAAAACCA
>JAFZMA010000242.1 GCA_017551215.1 Bacteroidales bacterium
CAGACTGCACAAATCGCTGAGAAAAATATGATTGAAACTAATCTTTTCATCTTACTTCAGATTTACTTTCCAGTAGATTACAGGCAGCATCGTTACAACCATTATCAAAGAGCCGATTCCACCTGCAAAAATGGTTACTCCCACAGGCATCCAGAAAGATGAGCCTGCAATTATCATAGGCACAACTCCAACGGCTGTAGTGGCTGTAGTGAGGAAGATCGGAACCATCCTTCTCTTGCCGGCATCGTAGGCGGCTTGCTTTACGGCCTGGTTGTAGGAGGCTTTGTCGTTTCTCCAGTCCGGATGCTCGTCTGCATATTTGGCTACCAGTGAGTTGGCGTGCTCGTAGATGAGAATCTGGTTCCTCATTATCATTCCCATAAGAGTGATCACTCCAAGTATGGAAGTCAGTCCAAGCAGGCGGTTCAAAAGAGCCAAGCCAATCAATGTGCCCGGAATCATCAGTGCCAGAGCGGCTATGCAAACCGAGGTTATGCCGAATTTCTTGAAGTTGAACAGCAGGAAGAAAAAGATGATGATCATTGCAATCAGAACTCCTCCGACAATCTGTGGAAGAGCCTCGTTGTCATATTCCAACTCGCCGCCAGTTTCTGTTCTGACGCCTTGCGGAACACGGATTTCTTTTTCCATTATTCTCCTGAGATTCTTCTCAACTGGGCCTGCGTACGTGCCCTGTGCGAACTGGGCGGTTACTGTCAAGCACCTTTCTCCCTGGCGGTGGTTGATTCTGGCGTGGCTCCATTTAGGTTCAACTTTGGCTATCTGGCGGAGAGGAACTGTGGTGTTTGAGCCAGTTTCTATGCCAGAGAGCAGAGTTGGCAGAGTGGAAATGCCAATATCGCCGAGAGATGAAATGGTAAGGGCAGAAGCGTCTTTTATGATAACTGGCACTTTGTAGTCATCTTCACATATTTCTCCGGCCTGGATATCTGAAGTGTTGGCAGCCAGGTCTATAGAGGCCACAGTGCGGTTGATTCCCGCAAGAGATGATGCAACGGGATCCAGCGTTATGTTGGCCACGGGATAAGGCTGAAAATAATCCGTATGTACCCATTCAAGTTCTGGCATCTGGCGCATCCTGTCCATAAGCTGCTCAGCGGCGGCCTGAAGCGAGTCTATGTCTTCTCCGTAGAATCTGTATTCAAGTTCTTGCACTTCCAGGTAATCCAGCCGCTTGAATCTGATATAAGCCTGCGGAAAGGCTTCTGAGAATGCGTTCTGGTATTTATCTAGAAGTTCAATTGTAGCCTTGTCTGACTTTGTGTTGACGATGAGCTGGGCAAAGTTCCTTCCCGCCATCTGAGGAGCATAGCAGATCATAAACCGTGGAGACGAGCAGCCTATGAAACTGGTTATGCACTTGACCTTCTCATCTTTCTGGAGCGCTTTCCTCAGCGAGTCGGCAACAAAGCGGGTGTCTTCCAGCCCCTTGCCTTCAGGCAGGAAAATCTCCACTGCAAACTGGTCTCTGTCTGCAAACGGGAACATCCTGATTTTAAGTTTCGGAATCAGCAGACAGCTCAGGATGATGATGGCTATTCCGCCTATAATTGTAAGGTACGGCATACGGAAGGTAAATCCCAGCACTTTATCGTAAATGCCTTGTACCGATTTGGTTATGGCGTTTCCTTTGGTGGATATCTTGTCCGGCGTCATTATTTTTGTTTCCAGGAACGGAATCAGCAGTACCGCCAGGAACAGAGACACCATAAGGTTAATGGTAATTGTAACCGGAAAGTCTTCAAGGGCATCGTGGAATGCGCCGGTCATAGTGATAAGCAGCGGATAGAAAATCACGCAGATGCAAAGCGTGGCAAGCATCATAGGCATAAAGTACTGCCTAACTGAAGAAAGGGCTGCTTCTTTCGGGCTCTGCCCGTTTCCTAGATATTCCAGATAGCCGTCAATCACCACAATGGAATTGTCCACCACCATTCCCATTACCACTATCAAAGCGGCAAGTGTTACAATATTCAGCTCAATCCCGGCCATATACATTATGGCAACCGATATGAATGTGCTGAGCGGGATTGTAATGGCGGCCACAATCGCTGAGCGGAGAGGGAAGAGAACCATCATCACCAGAATGATCACAGCCATTGAAATGAGCAGGTCTCTGAGAAAATCCCGCACGCTTTTGCCTACAACTTTAGGCTGGTCCGCTATTCTGGTAATTATTACATCTTCAGGCAGTTCCTCATTGCGGAAATCAGATATTACCTTGTCAACTTCTTTTCCGTATTCAACGATGTTGTTGCCAAGATTCATCTCCATAGAGAGCAATATGCACGGATGACCGTCCTGGCTGATGCAGCTGGAGTTATTGTCATACTCTCTTACGACTCTGGCAACATCCCTGACTCTGACCGTCTTGCCTGTTGACGGATCGCTGAAGACTATGAGTTCTTCAATTTCCTTTTCGGTGTTTTCCGAAGGCTCTATATGGATAGGGGTTACCTGGGAAGTGCCGGTAATGCTTCCGCTGACAGTCATGAGATTCTGAGTCTTGAGAGCGTTCAGGAGCATCTGCTGGCCTATGCCGTATGCCTGAAGTCTCTGGCGGTCAACATATACGCTTAACTGTTCCTGCTGCTGGCCGAAAGTTCTCACGTTGGCAACAGACGGTATTCTGCGGAGATTGTCGGAAAGCTTGTCTGTATATTCCTGAAGTTCGCGGTAGCTTCTCTGGCTGCTTTCAACCGATATGAGAAGGGCGGAAGTATTGCCGAAATCGTCGTTTGTAACAAGCGCCAGCACTCCTGATGGAAGAGTCGGCTTGAAAGCCTGAAGGCCGTGCTTGATCTTGCTCCAGACTTCATCTTTGTTGTTGACGTCGTCTTTGAGACGGACCATCACAATGCACAGTCCGTTCTGGGAAGTTGAAGTGGTCTTGGCTCTTAGCACTTCCTTGAAAGTGAACAGATAGCGTTCAAGCGGCTTTGCCACCTGCACTTCCACTTCCTCCGATGTGGCTCCCGGATAGACGGCCGCTACAACTCCCTGGCGGATAGTGGCGGCAGGGAATTCGTCCTTAGGCATCTGCCGCATTCCGTAAATGCCCAGAACAAACAGTATGGCAATAATCAGAAGCGAAATGGGGTAATGCTCCAAAGGCCACTTGAACCAGTTTGTCTTCTTGTCTTCCATAGCTAGTAAATAACCTTTGTGCCTTCTCCGAGTTTCTGGTATCCTTCAGTTACGATTATGCTGCCTTCGCCTAGCCCGTCTTCTATTGCTATGTCATTGCCTGATACCGAGCCGGTTTTTATGTTGGTGCGGTGAGCCGTGCTGTCCTGGCTTATGGTCCAGACAAACGCGCTTCCGTCTGTCCTTTTCTGCACGGCTGATACCGGAACGCACAAAAGGCCGCTCTGGCTTTGGCTGTTGAAGGAGACGCTTGCCACCATTCCGGGCAGGAGTTTTCCTCCAGGATTCTGCACGTTAATCCTTATGTCGTATGTGCGGGTGAGCATATCGGCCTGCACTCCCTTTTCAATCTTGCCGCCATCAACATCCAGATTTGCAGCATCCACTCTAATGGAAGACGGAGTATTCTCGGCGATGGAAGATATTTCAGTATCGGGAACCGATACTTTCACCTTTACCTTGCTGATATCCAGGATGGTGACAACAGTCTGGGATGGCAAGGCGGTTTCTCCGGCATTTATAAGTTTCTTTCCGATGATGCCGCTTACAGGGGCGGTAAGGGAACAGTCTGAAAGGTTCTTCCTTGCAATCTCAAGCTGAGACTTTGCCTGGGCTACCTTGCTCTGGACTTCTACCCACTTCACCTCCGGCAGAGAGCCGTTTTCGTGAAGCATTCCGTATCGCTGAAGAGCGTCATTTGCCTGCTGCATCCCAGCTTCAGCTCCGCTCAGAAGGTTTCTTGCCTGGGTGTCATCCATTACGGCAATCAGCTGTCCTCTCCTTACAGGCTGCCCTTCAGCAACATACACCCTGGTAACCATTCCCATGGACGTGAAGCTGACTGCCGTGGCCTGGTTTTCTTCCACAGTTCCCACATATGTTTTCTGGAAACTGTTTCCTGCCGGTGCCAATACCTCGGCCTTGACTCTGATAGGATGAACCTTCTGTTGTTTGCCGTTTCCTGAACAGCCGCACAGGAGGGCTGCCGCAAGCATCGCTGAAATAAACTTTCTCATACGCCTTGTATAAACTTCATAAAGGTAGCAATTTTTGCAAAAATCCTGCCTTATTGCTCTGTACAAAAAAAAATAAGATGGCTGTTTCTGCCATCTTATTCTGTACCTAAATAGCTCTGTTACTTTTTCTTATAACGGCTGTAGAACTTGTCAACGCGGCCGGCTGTATCAACAAGCTTCATCTTACCGGTATAGAACGGGTGGGATGAGCTGGAGATTTCTACCTTTACCAAAGGGTAGGTCTGGCCGTCTATTTCAATTGTCTCCTTGGTAGCCTCACAGCTGCGTGTGATGAATACCTCATCGTTAGACATATCCTTGAAAGCTACAAGTCGGTAGGTTTCGGGATGTATA
>JAFZMA010000243.1 GCA_017551215.1 Bacteroidales bacterium
AGCCCATATCAGGGAGCAGGGAATCACCAGTCTGCAGGATGCTCTGATAAAGATGCTTCCGCAGATCCAGATGACTCCGTCCTCTATGGGAAACTTCCTGAGACTTAATGGATTGGGAAACAAGTATGCCCTTATACTCGTAAACGGGAGGAGAATAATCGGCGATATGGCCGGCAATGTGGATCTCGATAGAATAGACCTCTCAAGGGTCAAGAGAATCGAGGTTCTTGACGGTGCCGCTTCATCCCTTTACGGGTCAGACGCTATCGGTGGCGTTATAAATATCATCACCGATGACCGCACCACGGACAATGTCAGCGCCCACTCCCAAACCTCTGCCTCGGGAAAGGGCCGGTTTGTCCAGTCTGCCAGCCTGAATGTGGGAAAAGGGGGAGTGAACTCTGCCACATCCTTTTCCCACAGCAGGGCAGACAGTTACTCAAATAACGATTATGAGGAGGTTGTGAAAGACGGGGAAACCGTTCTCCAGAAGACAATAGCTCCTCTTTTCTCCGGCTATAGGGCCAACAATTTCTCCGAGAGGTTGTCTTTCAAAGCCTCCAACAGCCTGGCGATGAATGCCGGATTCGATTATTACGATAAGATTACCTCCCGTCCTCGCACAAGGGAAGATGTAAGCGGAGGCACCGATTACGAGATGCGATATCGCGGAGTCAAGGCAAGTGCCGGGGGAATCTACAAGTTCAACAGGAACTATTCCATCCAGCTAAATCTGGATGCAGACCGCTACCGCTACGGTAAAGAGTATCAGGTAGACGGCAAGACATATCAGAAAGGGGATTACACCCGTTCAAAGAAACAGGAGGCATATTCAGGTAATCTTCAGGCTATTATGCATCTGATTCCAAACAGCACTTCAATAGCCGGAATCGATTTCAGAAGAGATGCCCTGGAGTCTTCCAGCGGAAACATAGACAACGGAGCCAACACATTCGCGGCTTATTTACAGCACGAGATGACCATTGTCAAAGGCCTGAGCCTGACTGCCGGGGCAAGGCTGACATCACACCAGGATTTCGGAAGCAATTTCTCCCCTAAGGCCGCGCTGATGTATTCTCCAGGAGATTTCCGTTTCAGGGCCACTTACAGCAGGGGATTCCGCACTCCGGGCCTGGACGAACTACACTATAACTATTTCAGTATCTACAGGGGTAAGCCCCAGATTTCCATAGGTTCTACGGATCTCAAACCGGAAACTTCTGACTATTTCTCCTTCAATGCCGAGTATCACAAGGTTTTTCTCACCGTTTCGGCTACCGGTTTCCTGAACTATGTGGATGGAATGATTATAAAGAAAAACATCGCGGTAGATGATGCGATGCGTTCAAAACTGATGGCTATGTTCCCGGAAATGACTGAGGAACAGGCTGCCAAACTTGAAAAATACGCTTTGTACTCTAACAGTGATAAGGGTAGAGTACAGGGCCTTAACCTTAATATTAGCGCTATAGCCGCCAGGAACCTGGAGTTCGGCCTAAATTGGGCCTGGAACTACGCTAGGACCAAGAGTGGTGATGAATGGTCTGTCCTGGAACGCTCCGTGCGCAACACTCTCACCCTTTCCTCTGACTGGCACCACAGTTGGGGATTATATGACCTTAACATTCAGCTTAGCGCAAGGCTTCAGAGCAAAACTTATTATCCTGGTTATGAGAACGCTCCGGGATGCGGAATCTGGAACATAAATACAACTCACAAGTTCAGGCTCAGCGATAAGCTAGTGATTGAGCCGAGCCTTGGAGTGGACAACATTTTCGACCGCAAGGACAGCCGCCCGGATTCATCGCTGAGGAAGTATGCGCTCTTTTCTCCGGGCCGTATGATAACTGCAGGTCTAAGAATACAATTTGACTAATATAATGAGATGTCCGATTTCTCATAAAACCTCGCTTCGCTCGTCCCACCCTGCAAAGCAGGGCACCCATTCATGGGGCCATGGGCGGCCACAGTTTTATTTGAGAAATCGGACATCTCTTATTTCCAGTAAAAAGTGTTAAATTGCACATATGGGAAAGATCATTGTTGCGGGCATAGGACCGGGAAGTCCGCAGGATATAACTCCGGCAGTAATTGACGCTGTTTCCAAGGCAGATGCGGTAGTTGGCTACAAATACTATTTCCAGTTCGTTGAAAAGTATCTGAAGGCCGGTGCCGAGTGCATAGATACCGGAATGCGCCAGGAAAGGGACCGTGCCGCACAGGCTATGGAGCTTGCTCTGTCTGGGAAGGATGTGTGCGTCATATCCAGCGGTGATTCAGGCATATACGGGATGGCACCGCTACTGTATCAGATGAAGTGCGAAATGCTTAAATCCCAAAGTGCTGAAAAAGAATCAATTGAAGATATAGAGATTGAGACTCTACCGGGTATAAGCGCCTTCCAGAAAGCAGCTTCTTTGCTGGGTGCTCCTATTGGACACGACCTATGCCTTATTTCCCTTTCTGACCTTATGACTCCGTGGAGTCTGATAGAAAAGAGAATCAGGGCAGCCGCTTCTGCAGACTTCATCACTGCAGTCTATAACCCCAAGAGCCATGGCAGATATTGGCAGTTGTACCGCCTTGTGGAGATATTCCTGGAGGAAGGAAGAAGCCCGGAAACTCCTGTAGGATGTGTCCGTCAGGCCGGAAGGGAAGATCAGAAGGTCTGGACCGCCACGCTTTCCTCTCTCAATCCCGAGGATGTGGATATGTTCACTGTGCTGATTATCGGTAACTCTCAGACATATCTGGCTGGCTCTGCGATGATAACTCCAAGGGGCTATTACCATGAAAACAATTGTGCCGGGCGCATGGTTGAAAGGAAGATTGGTCAAGACATAATGAATGAGAGCTTCCGGACAATCTCCTCTGAACTTAAGCGTAAAGACTATCCGCTCGGGCATAAGTGGGCGCTGTTGCACGCAATTCATACAACGGCGGATTTTGAGATGGAGAACATTCTATACACAGATGAGAATGCTGTGGAGAGGATATATGAAAAGGTGGTAAAGGGAGAACTCAAGACCATTGTCACCGATGTTACCATGGCTGCAACGGGAATCCGCAAGGGCGCTCTTTCTAGGCTCGGCATTGAGGCCAAGTGCTACCTTATGGATCCGAGAGTGCCTGAAATCGCGGAGAAAGAGAATATTACAAGGACACAGGCCGGAATCAGGCTGGCTGCGGAGGAACATCCGGATGCGCTGTTCGCTTTCGGAAATGCTCCGACTGCGCTTATGGAACTTTGTCACTTGATACGGCAGGGCAAAGCTCGTCCTGCCGGCATAGTTGCCGCACCTGTGGGCTTTGTGCACGTGGAGGAATCCAAGCACATGCTGCTGCCTTTCAAGGACATTCCAAAGATTATCGTCAAGGGCAGAAAGGGCGGAAGCAACCTGGCCGCAACTCTCTGCAATGCTGTCCTTACATTTGATGATGCCAAGAACCTTAATCCGGGGAGAGATTTATAATGGCACTGAGTTTCACGGTCATAGGGATGAGCGACAATCCGAGTCCTTCTTTCAGTAAGGAAATTCTGGATCTGATTTCATCTGGAGTGGTATTCTCCGGAGGGAAGCGCCATCATCAGATTGTGGAGAGCCTGCTACCCCAAGACAGCCTTTGGATAGACATAACCGTTCCGCTGGAGGATGTTTATGAAAAGTACCGCAGGGAAGATTGCCACATAATAGTCTTTGCCTCAGGCGATCCTCTCTTCTTTGGATTTGCATCAACTCTGCAAAGGGTTATGCCAAAGGTTCCTATGAAGGTGTTCCCTTATTTTAATTCTCTCCAGATTCTGGCCCACAAGCTGCTGATGCCTTACCATGATATGCATATCGTTTCACTTACCGGACGGCTGTGGAAGGCTTTGGACAACGCTCTAATCGAGCACAAGGGGAAGATAGGAGTTCTTACAGACAGGCAGAAAACTCCGGACGAGATTGCCCGCAGGATGAAGGACTACGGCTTCACTTTCTACAGTATGCATATAGGTGAGCATCTTGGAAATCCTGAAAAGGAGATGATATCATCGCTGAGCATAGAAGAAGCATCTGAAAAGACTTTCGAAAATCCTAACTGCCTGATTCTCACGATAAACAAAGAATGTTCCCCAAGAAGGTTCGGCATTCCGGAAAGCGAATTTGAACTTCTGGACGGACGGCAGAAGATGATTACCAAGATGCCGATAAGGCTTCTTACCCTCCAGGCTCTGGAACTTTACAAATGGAAGTCTTTCTGGGATATTGGCTTTTGCACCGGCAGCATCAGCATCGAGGCAAGGCTGGCCTTTCCGCATCTGGACATCAAGGCTTTTGAAATTAGGCCGGAAGGCAAGGCTCTTATGGAGAGCAATTCAAGGAAATTCTCCGCTCCGGGTATTGAATACCATATCGGTGATTTTCTTGAAACTGAGATAGATGAAACTTGCGATTCAGCATTTATAGGAGGACATGGCGGTCATCTTAAGGAGATTATGCGGAAAGTATATGATCATCTTACTTCAGGCGGCTGCATTGTGTTTAACAGTGTCACGTCCAACCTTGTTGCCGCTGGTAGCAGGGATGATTTCATCCGAATAGCAAATTCTCTGGGATTGAAAGTAGCGGAACCAATTCACATAGAGCTTGACAACAACAACCCAATTGACATACTTAAGGCTGTTAAAACAGTTTGACATTCAATACAATGGAGTAATGAAAACAGCAGTGGTCCTCATATCTGAACAGGGAAGACAGACGGCAGATAATGTTATAGCATGTCTGGGTGGAGAAATAATCCACAGAGCAGAGGTTCCAGAGAGGTGGAACTCCCTGGATTGCCTTGTGTTTGTGGGGGCTGTGGGGATTTGCGTAAGGACTATTGCTCCGCTGCTTAAGGACAAGCATACGGATCCTGCCGTCATTTGCATAGACAGTAACGGGAAAGAAGTTGTTTCCGTTCTTTCGGGTCACGTGGGCGGGGCAAACGAGATTGCCTCAAAACTGGCAGTGGAACTGGGAGCCCATCCTGTAATCACCACACAGACAGACGGAAACGGACTTTGGCCTTTGGACCTTATGGCTCAGCGATTTGGCTGGTCTCTTGAATCGGAAGACCTGAACCGCCAGATTTTTCTATATGCTGATGGAAAACCAACCGCTATCCTTCTTGAAGTGGAGGACGAGGGAACAAAATGGCTGGAGGAGAATCCTGCCGGAAACATCGGCTTCTTTTACAGGTTTGAAGATATTGACCTTTCAAAGTTCAGCCTTCTGCTTACTGTGTCGCCGAGAAGGAGAAAGGTTGAAATTCCAAATATCCAGTGGACTCCGCGATGCATTCACCTGGGAATAGGACTTGCCCGCCAGGCCGGGCCGGAGGAAAAGGTGATAGAAGAAATCTTTAACTGCCTCAGCGATAACGGAATCTGCAAAGAGGCCATTGCCAGCATATCATCTGCACAGATAAAGAAAGACGAGCCTGTTGTAAAACTGCTTGAGAAAGAGTTTGCAACAAGATTCTATACTGCTGAACAGCTATCTCAGGTTGAAGTTCCCACACCTAGTGATGTCGTGGAAAAGTGTATTGGCACTCCTTCTGTTTCAGAGGCCTCGGCGATACTTTCATCCGGGAATCCGGAACTTCTCCTTCAAAAGCAGAAGGGGAGCAACTGGACTGTTGCCGCGGCTTTGGACAGCAGATTTGTCCGTCAGGCCCATATCGAGATAGTGGGAGCAGGACCTGGAGACCCTGACCTAGTGAGTGTAAGGGGACGGAAAATGCTCCAGCGGGCAGACCTTATTCTCTACGCCGGAAGCCTTGTCCCAAAAGAACTTACGCTATGTGCAAAACCAGGAGCGACTGTTGTTTCTTCTGCAGATATGGACCTTGAGCAGCAATGCGCCCTGATGAAGGATTTCTATGACAGGGGCAAGTTCATAGTAAGGCTTCATACCGGAGATCCTTGTATCTTCGGAGCAATTCAGGAGCAGATGGCATTCTTCGATGAGCACAAGATGAAATACCACATAACTCCTGGTATTTCCTCCTTCCTTGCAGCCGCTGCGGAACTGAGGAGCCAGTTTACCATTCCGGAAAAATGCCAGACCATAATCCTGACAAGGGGAGAAGGGCGCACACCGATGCCTGAAAAGGAAAAACTTCATCTTTTGGCAAGAAGCAATTCCACTATGTGCATCTTCCTTTCAGCAGCCATTGTGGATGACGTTCAGAAAGAGCTACTTATGGAATATCCGGAGGACACTCCGGTTGCGGCCTGCTACCATCTGACTTGGCCAGACCAGAAAATATATCGCGGAGTATTGAAGGACCTTGCAAAAATTGTAAAGGACAATCATCTGACACTTACCACTATGCTCGTGGTTGGAGAGGCCATTGACAACCGCAAGGGCCTGTCTGAACTCTATTCAAAGCACTTTACCCATATTTTCCGTAAGGCCAGAGAATGATTCTTGTTTTTGGCGGAACGACAGAGGGCCGTATGGCCGCTAAGGAACTTGAGGAATCGGGTTCCGTTTTCTGGTATTCCACCCGTGGGGGAGAGCAGCAGCTGAATCTTCGTCACGGAGTGCCCGTTAGCGGGGCTATGGACGAAACGCAGATGGAAGAGTTCTGCAAAGAGCATCAGATCAGGCTTATAGTGGATGCCGCACATCCGTTTGCAGAAGAACTTCATAGAAATATCGCTGAGGCGTCTGCCACTCTCGGTATTCCCGTAATACGGTTTGAGCGCATCTATCCGGAAAGGGATTCCAGAATTGTCTGGTGCGTGGATTTCCCAGATGCCATTGCCAGAATCAAGGAGGCTTGTGAAAGTTCTTCTTCAAAAGAATGGATACTCTTATCTACAGCCGGGGTCCAGTCCATTCCCAAACTTAAGGCTTTGGAAGGGAGCGGAACTGAAGTCTTTCACCGCATTCTGGAAAGGGAGTCATCAATCAGTCTTGCTGAGAAATATGGAATAGACATATCTCATCTTTGTTTCTATCATCAGGGAGAGGATGAAGATATTGAAATCGATAAGATCAAACCGGGTGCCATCCTTCTGAAAGAAAGCGGATTAAGCGGGGGATTCAAGGAAAAGGCTGATGCCGCACTGAACAAGGGCATCAAGGTTTTTGCAATAATGAGACCTCCAATGCCGGAATGCTTCATTACGGTTGACGGACCTTACGGCATGAGGCGTATGGTGGAAAAACTTCTGCCGGAGTTCTATCCGCTTCATAGCGGCCTTACTACCGGAAGTTGTGCTGCCGCTGCCGCCCTTGCCGCTGCTCAGAATCTTATGGAAGGAACCAAGCCTGAAAGCGTAGGGCTACTACTCCCCGATGGTGAAACTATTCCTGTGGAAACATTCATTAAGGATGATGAATTTGTGGATTCTCAACTCAAGAACAATTCAAATGGCAGATGTTCGGGAAGGAGTCAAACTGCAACTGCTTATGTTGTAAAAGACAGCGGGGATGATCCTGACGTCACAGACAAGATGGAGATTCATGCAAGGGTTGAACATCTAAATACTCCTGATATAGTGATAGATGGCGGAGATGGAGTTGGCAGGATAACGCTCCCGGGTTTTGACTGCCCTCCAGGGGAAGCCGCCATCAACAAGGCTCCCAGGAAGATGATTGAGGATAACCTGAAAAAGAGATATCCCGGGCATGGATTTAAGGTTATCATTTCTGTTCCAGGTGGTGAGGAAATTGCTCACCGCACATTCAATCCACGTTTAGGTATTGAAGGTGGAATCAGCATAATAGGGGTTAGCGGCATTATCAAGCCTTTCTCCGAGGAGGGTTTCATCAATTCCATCCGCAAATGCATGGAGGTGGCTAAGGCCAGCGGAGAAGACCGTGTTGTGATTAACTCAGGAGCCAAGAGCGAAAAGTTCCTCAAAGACTTCTACAAAGATCTTCCTCCGCAGTGCTTTGTCCAGTACGGCAACAAGATAGGGGGTACAATTGCCATTGCATATGAGTTGGGTTTCAGGAAGATAACCCTTGGAATAATGCTTGGCAAGGCCGTAAAGCTTGCTGCAGGAAACCTGGATACTCACTCCAGCAATGTCACAATGGACCGGGATTTCATCGCCGAGCTACTAAAATCCTCCGGATGTAAAGAGGAAACCGTCCAGTACGCCTTTACAATCACACTTGCCAGGGAACTGTGGGAAATCATTCCGGAGAATCTTCTGCAATCCTTTGTAAATGAAACAGTATCGCGATGCAAAAAAGCCTGCTCCCACTTATGCCCGGAAGCAGACCTTACTGTACTACTGATAGACGATAACGGTTCTATTTACTGATAATCACTCGTAATAGGTTCTTGTCAAATGTGATGCCTTCCCGTTCAATAAATGCGGAGAGAGCACCGCTCTGTGCAATTTCATATGGAGTTCCGGATGTGATTGTGCCGTTCTGCATCAGGAATATGCGGTCCGCAATCTGGAGTGTGAGTTCAAGGTCGTGAGTGGAGAGGAATATGGTCTTGCCCTGTTCCCTGCACAGTTTCTTCAGCAGTTGCATGGTCTCGATCTTGGAAGGGAAATCCAGGAAGGCGGTTGGCTCGTCTAGGCAGATAAGCGGGGTCTGCTGGGCTATCGCCTTGGCAATCATCACTTTCTGCCTTTCCCCATCGCTGAGATTCTGAATCATCCTGTCTTTGAGAGAGGTTATGCCTATGAGATTAATAGACTCAGCGATGATTCTTTTGTCCTCTTCTGATAACCTGCCGAAGAAGCCGGTGTAAGGGCTGCGGCCCAGGGCCACCAGTTCTTCCACGCTCATATTCTGGATCTGGGGCCTGTGGGTCAGAACCACTCCGATTTTCCTTGCAAGGTCCTTGTCTGGATAGTCTGAGAGCTCTCTACCTTCTATGAAAATGCTTCCGCCAAGCTTCTTCTGGAAGGCGCAGATTGTCCTCATAAGAGTGGATTTGCCGGCTCCGTTAGGGCCTATCAGACAAGTCAGTTCCCCGGAATTCAGAAAAGCGTTAATGCCCTCCGCAACAGTCTTGGTCTCGTAACCGATGACCAGATTCTCGAGCCTTATGGTTTCCTTATTCCCTGACATCGTCTTTCCTCCTTCTGAAAATAACTGAAGCGATTACCGGGGCTCCGACAAGGGCGGTAACCGAGTTGACAGGGAGAGCTCCCTCAAATCCCGGCATACGGGCAATCAGGCTGCAAAGCAGTGCCAGGGCTGCTCCCGTGAGCATAGTTCCGGGAACAAGCAGCTTGTGGTCGCTGGTGCGGAAAATAGCCCTGCACAGATGGGGCACGGCCAGGCCTATGAACATTATCGGTCCGCAATAGGCTGTTACGATTGCAACCAAAACCCCGGAATTCAATATCACCAGAGTGCGGCTGCGGTAAATATTCAGACCCAGATTCCTGGCATAGTCATCGCCGAGCAGCATAAGGTTCAAAGTCTTGACCAGCAGGAAACTGAGTGGCAGAAGCACCGCCATCATCCCAACGAAAAGCAGCATCCTGTCTCCGGAAACCCTGGCAAACGAACCAAGTCCCCAGACCACGAAGGCCTTTATGTCTTCCTCAGCGCTGAAGAACTTGAGTACTCCTACGATTGCGGTTACCAGATATCCTATCATAACGCCGATTATCAGCAGCGTCACGTTTCCCTTGACTTTCCTTGCAACCCATACTATAAGAGTCATAACCGCAAGGGATCCGATTATGGCGGCTATGGAGATTGCGGCATCTCCGGCGTATCCGATTCTGGAAAGGGAAACACCTGCAAGAGATGTGGACATCAGCACCACAATAGCCACTCCAAGGCTTGCTCCGTTGGATATACCCAGAACAGACGGTCCTGCCAATGGGTTGCGGAAGACAGTCTGCATCTGAAGGCCGGAAACAGCCAGACCCGCTCCAGCCATTATAGCCACCAGGGCCTGTGGAAGCCTGGATTTAAGTATGATATTGGAAAATATCTCGTTGGATCTGTCGCCGAACAGTATTGCCAGTGTATCCCCTGCGGGAATCTTGACGCTTCCCAGCAGCAGGTTGACAACCAGCAGAACCACTATCAGCAAACCCAGGAGTATTAATGTCGGCGTTTTGCGCATTTACTTGATTATTAACTACTTCATTTGAGAATTCTGTAGAACGTGGGCTCGTAGTTTTCCTCAACGAGTTCAGGATGGAAGATGGCTATGAAGTCCTTGAGGAGAAGGTCGGGATGAACTGGAGCGAGCTCGTAGTATGGAGTCTGCTTCATGTTGCAATAGATAACCGTCTTGTTTTTGAAGGCATCGAAAAGGGCGTTTCTCGGCTCTGATTTCTTTAGGGCATCGTAGGAGAAATCTCCGGAGAAACTGTTGAGGATTCTCCAGTAGTCTGCCTTTGCGCAGGTTGCATAGACCTTCTCGAACTCTATGTTTACTCCGCCGGTGTTATCGTCCTTGATGAGATAATCCGCGCCTGCATCCCTGAAAATCTGGGCAAGGTGGTTTTTGCCGCCAACGGCATACCAGTTGCCTGAATGCATTTCTCCACTGAAAACAGTAGGGCGGCTCTCAGTGTTTTCCGCCAGGACCTTCATATCCATATAGTTCTTCTCGATCTGAGAAAAGGTCTCGTTGGCTGTCTTTTCCTTGCCTATGAACATAGAGATGAACTTGATCCACTCGGCCTGTCCAAGCGGAGTGAGTTCCTTGTAGCCCAGATGTGGAACAAGGGTGATACCCGTTTCCTTTATGGCATCGTAACCTCCTTTTTTGAAGGGAGATATGAAGATGACTTCCGGGTTTGCGGCCATAATCATTTCCTGGTCGAAGTTGCCCTCGTGTCCAATCTTCTGAAGCCTTCCATCTTCAACCCTTGCCAGAATGTCCTTGTTGAAAAGGTTCTTTGTGGTGGTTATTGCGGAAAGATAGTCGTGGGCATCCAGGGCAGTGAAATTGGACAGCTGGAGAAGTGTCATCGCGATGGTCTTGGTTACCGGCACTTTCACAACTGTATATCCTTCAGGAACTAACTTCTGGTATATGGAGGAGTCCAGTCCCTTTGGTATCAGGGCGAACTGGTATCCAACCGGCATCTTGTCTTCCTCTTCTGCCTGAGGATCCTGTATGTCCACAAGACGTATTCCGTCCTCCAGATACTGCACCGAAAAGCCCTTTGCGTAAGCAGGAGAAATCAACGCTGCTGAATCTGTTATTGCAGCAATGTCAGCTGCCGTTTCAGATGAAATCTTTGGACCGGTCTTACACCCAGTAAAACAGAATATTGCAATTGCTATTACAATAAGTAAATTCTTGAATCTCATGTGTTGCAGATTTAACATTCAAATATACTTAATCTGCTCCTCAATTCATACTAAAACCCACAATATGTTGTGCCGTGGCGGATAAGACATTAATAATCAAACAATTAAATATATAATCCTGTAACAATTTTATCGCAGGATCAACATATTAAATCATTGATATACAAATACTTATCCGCCACACGACTGGTAGGCGGTTATCTAACATCGTTAAGCGAGAAGGTCTGATATGGTTTTCTTCCAGTGTCCGGGGATGATAATGTGGTGGTTGCCGATAGGGTTCTGAAGGAAGTACTGGCAGGCGGTCTTGTCGTTGAACCTGATAAGCTGCTGGGTGCGGCAGAGATTAGGGCGGCTGCCGTTTTCTATGAGCTCTCCTTCCTCTGCGAAATAGCGTGACGCGTCTCCTGAAATCTTGAATACGGTCACAGGGCCTTCCTTCATGAATCCTCTGATACCCACGCCAATACCAGACTCGAAATGAGTGTCCAACTCGTAGCTTTCCACCATATTAAGTGGGATGGTGCAGTGTGCGAACAATACCTCTCCATTCTCTGTATCCACTCTTGCAGGATTGGCCTGGAAACCGGTCTTGCCGGTAAGACACTGGCTGATAATCATTGAAGCCATTGCCGGAGCGTCTCCTTCACATCCGGTCACAATTCCTTCCGAGTTGAGTTTTGCAAGTGCCATGCAACCTGTATTGCCCAGAGATGAAAGAAGGTCGAAGCATCTGATTGTAAATGCATTTAAATTATGCTCAGCGATGACTTTCTTAAGTGCCAGATATATGCGCACCGCTCCTGATACATTGTTTTTCAAGTCCGCAGTGCCGCATTTATTAAGCATAGTATCTTGCAGTTTCTCAGCATCTTCTGTAAGGCAGGAGGTTTTACGGAAAGCCTTTTCCACTTCTTCAATTGGAATGTAATCTATGTCAAATCCGAATTTACCTTTAACGGCCTCCTCGTCTATTTTGCTTGCTATCAGCCAGTCGGATGGTGTGCCGATAATTGCCGCCTTGGTCTTGGCGAGGGCCTTCCTTGCAGATTCCAGTTGGATGAGGCTGTTAATCCTGTCTGAGATATACTGGTGAGAGCCGTGAAGTATCTCTCCGTGGATTCCTTTCTGCTGAAGCCAGGACAGGATTTCCATAGAAGCGGCAAGGGAGTTGCTGCTGTAGGATGCCAGAAGATATACGCTCTTGTGTACATCCATAACATCCAAGTATTTCTGTTTGAAGAGATTTTCGGTTCCGCCAGTCCTTACGAAAATGATATCCAGTTCTGACTTTCCCCATGTGGAGAAATCTTCTCCCTTATAGTCGAAATCGAAATCAAGATGCGAGAAAAACTCTTTTGTATAGGTTTCTATTCCCTGCTTGTCGTGAAGAGGTGATGTAAGGGTGTATATTGCAATGCTCATACAATGTCGATTAGAAGAATAATCCGCTTCTGTTATCTTCTTTTTGCGCTCAGGATGCGGCCGATGTACATGTGATGGATCTTGGTCTGAGGACGCTTCGCGTAGAATTCTTTGCCAGGGCCGGTCATGTTTTCCTTAATGAACGGAGCCTTGTAGATGAGCTCGCATTCGTAGACTTCGTAGGCTTCCTGGTAGTAAGGGGCTCCGTGTTCGGTGTACCGGGTGTGAAGTCCAATGGCCTTTGCCTTGTCTTCATCCCTTCCGCTGTGGCTTCCCATATATTCCAGAATGTCTTTCCTGGACTCGTCGAATGTCATCACGGTGAAGTACTTGCAGTCTTCCATCATCTGCTGGGAGAAGCGGGATTCAGACACATATACGGTAAGGGTGTTGACATCGTGCCCCCAGAGATTGCCAAGAGCACCCCAGCCGATAGTCATGGCATTGCTCTTTTCCTTGTTTCCGACAGCCAGTAGCAAGCCATCTCCCTTGAACCAGAGGAACGGATTACCGGTAAAGTCGTCTGTGTAGTCGAAATCTGAGAATACTGTATTTTCTGTCATCTTTTCCATATCTATTGTTTTTCCGTCTGTGCTTCCATATCTGTTGTAAGAAACATTTGCCGGCTTCCATTTATCCTTTGGCTCAGGATTTTGCGCTGGATAGCCGATAACCACAACATTGAGAGGAATAATGTTTTCCGGAAGTGATGTAACCTCAGCGATGCTCTTGCATCTGTCAAGATCCGGATATACTCCGGTCCAGACAGCACCCAGACCCATAGCATTGGCAGCCAGCAGGAGGTTTTCCGTTGCGGCTGAAGCATCCTGAATCCAGAAATCCCGTCCGCCTCCGTCAATAGCCTTGAGCATGTCTCCGCATACTACGATAGCCAGAGGAGCTTTTGCAATCATTCCGGAATATGGGCTGGTTTCCGAGAGGGCTTTGAGCTGGTCCTTATCCGTGACTACCACAAAATGCCACGGCTGTTTATTCATTGCAGTAGGAGCTGCCATAGCTGCCTTGAGCAGTTTCTCAATCTTGTCCTGTTCTACCGGCGCTTCTGTGTAAGCCCTTATGGATGTTCTGGTTGCAATGTTCTCAAGCACTATGCTTTCCTTGTCTTGTTCGGAAAAACTTCCTTTACGGCTTACAATGAAAAGAAGCACTGCAAGGGCGAGGATGCAGAGCGCGAGAAGGATCTTTGTAGTTTTCATACTTGTGTTCTATTGTTGTAATATCTTCATGATATTGGTGGCAAAGAGCTTGACACTCATTGCCAGAAGGATGATTCCGAAGAATTTTCTGAGTACGTACACCGTTCCCTTGCCGAGCACTTTCTCTATCCAGGTAACATTCCTGAGCACTATGAACACGATTATCATGTTCAGGGCTATGGCAATGATGATATTCAGTACGGAATACTCCGCCCTAAGGGAGAGCATTGTGGTAAGGGCTCCGGCTCCTGCAATCAAAGGGAAGATCAGGGGCACGATGGTTGGGCTGCCGCCAGGGGAATCGTTGTAGCGGAAGATTTCTATTCCGAGAATCATTTCAAGTGCCAGGGCAAAAATCACCAGAGCTCCTGCCGTTGCAAACTCGTGAATTTCAACGCCGAACAGAGCCAGCATCCAGTTACCGGCGAACAGGAAGAACATGAAAAGGATAAAGGCTCCGATGGCCGCCTTGCCTGCCTCTATCTTCTTGCCCTTAGCCTGAAGATCCAGTATGATGGGGGTGCTTCCGGTGATGTCTATGATTGCGAACATCACCATGAAAGCACTGGCAATTTCCCTTATGCTC
>JAFZMA010000244.1 GCA_017551215.1 Bacteroidales bacterium
GTCCGCAGTCTGTTTGAGGAAATTGAAAGTGCCTGAATAGGTGGCTTTACCAACCTCTACACCAGCGATAGCAGATACAGAACTACCTGACATGTTAGTATATTTAGCAGATTCTCCTGATGTTAATGCAGGATAAATTACAATCACTTTTGTTGCATCCGAACCGCCTGTGAAGGTTCCGGTAAAAGTTGCTGTCGTTCTTCCCGCAGCACCTGTAGAAGTAAAGTTGTCAATGGCTACAACTTTATTAGCATCAGATTCGTTAAGGGTAAGCACAGAGATTGTCTCTGATGCATCCCAAGTGGATTTAATAGTGTTTCCGCTTGGAGCAAATGTCAGTTTTGTACCGGTCCCAAAGTCTGCGGAAAGAGTCATCTTAATGCCTTCCTTCTGATCCTTAACTTGAGGATTATCGCTCTTTGAGCAAGATGCCAGCGCAGCAGCTACGGCTGCAATGAGAAATAACTTTTTCATAACCGTACCTCCTTAAAATTCCTTGTATTCGTCACTGTAATACTCACCGCTGAACATGTTACCTCCGTCTTCATAGTCCGGAGCGCTTGCTGCCACAGGAGATTCCAATTCTAAATCGTGAATCTCGCAATAAGGTTTTTCATAATTCCATTTCATATCGTATAAGAGTTAAGTTGAATCAATTAGAAATCTTTACAATTTTAGAAAATAAAAGTCGGATTTCCAACCCCCTTGAAATTCATGGCATAGAAAAGAATCCTGCTCGGACATGATGTTGCGGGGCGATGGTGTTTTGCAAATCACTGAGTTATAGATATATACAAAATAACCCTTCTCGCAAAGAAGGGTTATTATAGTTATTGCTGGCTTTCAGCCTGTTACAGGGCACCATCGCCCTGTGTCTCATCGCAGAGAATTACTTTCCTTCTGGAGCCTTTGGACAATCCTTGTGCTGACCGTCGCACTCTGGCTTTCCTTCCGGGCAAGCCTCACCGTGATGATGCTTCGGGCCTTTTGGTCCATGGAAGAAAGGAACGGCCTTGGTTGCTGGGAATGCCTTACCCCAAGCCTTCAGAACCTTTCCGTCTGCAGCCTTAATGTCCTTAACCTGATTTACGCTGATCTCAGGAACTGCAATCTCAGGGCATTTCTCTGGCTTTCCTTCCTTGCACTCATGCTTTGTGGAATCGCAAGCTGCTTTCTCGCAGTTCTCGTGGTTGCCGTCGCACTCAGGCTTTGCCTCTGGGCACTCAGCCTTGGTTGAATCGCACTCGGCGCCTTCGCAAGCAGGTTTCTCTGGGCAAGCCTTCTTCAGAACGATAACTACGAACTGTCCGTCTACGCTCTTAGGGCCTTCGCACTCAGGTTTCTCTGGTTTCTCCTCAGGGCAGCACTCGTGGTTGTTAGCCTCGCACTCCTTTGGATCCATTCCGCAGTCGTGTGCTTTTTCAGCCTTGTCACACTCTGGCTTTTCGCCCTTGCACTCAGGTTTTCCTTCTGGGCATGCCTTTGTGGAATCGCACTCTGGCTTTGGCTCCTTGCACTCCGGCTTCTCAGGAGCAGCAGTGATGTCCTTGTCTGTTACGAACACGTTCTCAATCTCCTGTCCCTCAATCTGGAAAGCGTCTGCTGTAACGCTCTCTGCAGAAACTGCCTTTGCATACTTTACTACGACTGCTGCAGGCTGTCCGTCAGGACCAGCTACAACTGCGGTTACGCTCTCAGGCTTTGCTGAGCAAGATGAAAGGAGAAGACCAGCTGCGGCTACTCCGATCAGTGAAACGATGATGTTCTTTTTCATAACGCTTATGCTTATTGTATTA